>CAZDCN010000237.1:0-4718 GCA_964503945.1 uncultured Caldilineales bacterium | reverse complement strand
TTAATAAGCGCCTTCGCCGATGATGACTTTGGGAATGGTGCGGAGGAGGATGGAGATGTCGAGGCCCGGGGACCAGTTCTCCACGTAGTAGATATCCAGCATGACCATCTCATCAAAGCTGAGGTTGGAGCGGCCCGAGACCTGCCACAGGCCGGTCATGCCGGGCAGAACCTGCAATCGTTTACGATGCCAGGGCTCATAGCGTTCCACTTCCTCGGGCAAGGCGGGGCGCGGCCCCACCAGGCTCATTTCCCCTTTGAAAACATTGAAGATCTGGGGAAGCTCATCCAGGCTGGTGCGGCGCAGAAACCGTCCAACGCGCGTGAGTCGTGGATCATCCTTGATTTTGAAAAGAGGGCCATCCGCTTCGTTCAGCGCCTCCAATTGGGGCTTCAGGCTTTCGGCCTCGGGCACCATGGAACGAAATTTATAGGCTTTGAAGTGCTCGCCATGCCGCCCTACCCGAGTCTGAACGAAAAGCACCGGGCCTGGGGAATCGAGCTTGATGGCCAGGGCGAGAAGACCCATGATGGGCAGGGCGACGATCAGGCTGAATCCGCCCAAAATCAGATCCATGGCGCGCTTCACCGCGAATTGCGCTCGGGTGAAGCCGGGCTGTTTGACGCTGATCAAAGGGATGCCGTTGAGCACTTCGATGTCGACCCGGTCGAGGCTTAATTGTAACACATCGGGCACCACCCGGGCCCGCACATTCATGCGGTTGCACTGGTTGAGGATGCTCATGATGCGGCGATGGTATTGCCAGGGCAGGGTGACGATGACCTCATCCACCTGGTTTTCCACCAACACCTGGGACAGATTGTCGATGGGGCCCAGCCCAGGGAAGGGACCCAGATCCCGTTGGCCTTTCTCGGGATTGTCATCGAGGAAGCCCAGCACATGGTAGCCCAATGCAGGCTCAGCCAGCAGCGTGCGCATGATGGTGCGGCTGATCTCCCCCGCGCCCACCAGCAAAATCCGCCGGGTTCCAAGGCCCTTTTTCCGCAGCCAGAGGGTGACATAGCGGTTGCCCAGATGGGAGAGGGCGGTCAGCAGCAGGATGAACCCGCCCGCCATGCCGTACACCAGTCGGGAATGATACAGCGGCTGGAACATGTAGTTGCCCACCATCAACACGATGGTGACCACCGCGCTGGAGGTGACCAGTCGCGAGAATTCCGCGAAAAAGGACGATCCGCGCGGCATGGCGTACACCCCCTGCAGATAGAAAATGAGCAGGGTGAAGGCCGCCGCGATGACGCCCACCTGGAAATAGAAGCTGAAGTCGGTGTAGGACGCGGGGTCCACGGTGTGATACCACTGTCGCTCGTAGCGCAGATACCACGCCAGGTAGAAGGCGAGGATAACCAGAAGCGCGTCGACGCCGGCCAGAAGGCCTTTCTGGTAGCGGTAGATGAACTTACGCATGGGGAAGATTCAAGACGCGGGCATAGACGCGTGCAGTTTGGCGGGCGGTCGCTTCCCAACGGAATCGCTGGGACCAGGCCAGGCCCTGGTCCCGCATGCGCGCCAGCCGTTCCGGTTCCGTTTCGGTCACTTGCACCAGCGCGCGAGCCAGAGCGTCAGGGTCGTCGGGATCGATGGTCAAGGCCGCGTCGCCCGCCACCTCGGGCAGGCTGCTGGCGGTGGAGGTGATGACGGGCGTGCCGCAACGCATGGCCTCGGCCACGGGCAGGCCAAAGCCTTCGTAACGGGAGGGATAAACGAAGAGCGTGGCCGCGTTATAGAGCCAGGGCAGGGCATCCCAGGGGACAAAACCCAGGAAGTGGACGCTGTCCTCCAGGCCCAGGGTCTGCACTCGCTCGAAGATCTGTTGGTAATGCCAGCCTTTGCCGCCGCCAATGAGCAGAGGCAGGGGCCGGCGGGCCTGGGCGCGATAGATGGCGTACGCCTCGATCAGGCCCAAATGATTCTTGCGGGGCTCCAGGGTGCCCACCATGAGCAGAAACCGTCGGGGCCATCCCTGTCGCCGACGCCAGGCTTCCACCTCGGCCGGAGGCAGAGGGCGATAACGGGCGTCCACGCCGGGGTGGATGACCTGGATTTTGGAAACGGGAACCCCGAGCAGCGAAGTCAGATCCCGGGCGGTGGCCTGGGAATCCGCGATGACGGCCCGGGCCTGGCGGCAACTGCGGGCGGTCATGCGGGCAAGGTATTGCTGTTTGCTTTTGGGAAAGGCCTGAGGAAAGCGGATGAATGTGAGGTCATGCACCGTCACTACGGCAGGGATGGCGAGGACCATGGGCAGGGCGTAGGCGAACCCGTGTATCAGGCTCAATCCCAACCGCCGGGCCAGGCGGGCGACCTGCACCTGCTCCCAGAGAATGCGTTGTGGGGGGTGGGCCGAAAGCCGGGTCGCCCGATGCAGCGTGACCCCGGCCGCGGTGAAAGCCCGGTCCATCAAAAACGCGTGATAGGCGAATTGCGGAGCCTGCTGGGGGAGATGAACCAGCAGCGCCTGGCTGTACTGATGGATGCCCGCCCCCCGATAGTCGGGCGAAGAGGAGAGCAAGGTTGCCATCAGTCCGATGGATGGGCGAGACGGAAGGGCAGTCACGCCACCAATTATAAGCCATGATTTTGTAAATCAGCCAACCATCGATGACCTCGCGCGTTCTTGAGGTTGGCGCATGAGCGTGATTGCCCGTACAATACGCCCATGCGAATCGCGGTCATCTCCGACATTCACGCCAATCTGGTTGCTTTGACCCGGGCGCTGGAAGCCATCGACGAACTTCAGCCCGATGCGATCTACTGCCTGGGCGATGTAACGGGCTACGGGCCGGACCCCGAAGCATGTGTGCAGATCATCCGCAGCCGGGCCGATGTATGTCTGGCCGGGAATCATGATCTGGCCGTGACGGGAGCCCTCGAGTTGGGGCATTTCAACCCCGTCGCCCGGGAAGCCATCCTGTGGCATCGGGCCCATCTCAGCCAGGAAAGCCTCGACTGGCTGGCTTCGCTGCCCTCGCGCCTGGATCTGCCCGACCTCACCCTGGCTCACGGCAGCCCCCGCCATCCCATTTGGGAATATGTGGCCGACGCGGACACCGCGGCCGACAACGCGGACGCTTTCGACGCGCCCGTCTGCCTCATCGGGCACAGCCATCTGGCTCTGGCCTGGCGGCTGCACCAAACCTCAGGCCGCGTCCGCGCGTCGTTGGAGACCCAGGCGCCGGGCGTTCCCCTGACGCTGGATTTGAGGGACAAGTGGCTGTTGAATCCGGGCAGCGTGGGCCAGCCCCGAGATCACGACCCCCGGGCCGCTTTCGCCATGCTGGATACGGCGCGCTGGCAGTGGGTCTGGCATCGCCTGGCGTATGACATCGAGCGAGTGGAGCGGGCCATTGTCGCCGCCGGATTGCCCGAGATGCTGGGCACGCGGTTGTATCTGGGTTGGTGAGGCCTCCAGAACGCGCGTGGGCCGATGAAAAATAAATTGTTAAATCATGTGCTCGCACAAATGGGCTACTAAATCGCTGTCTGCACTGATATGTTGTAGGATATCGGTCGTTCGACACTAATTGTAGGGATCCCTGGCAATGCCGATGGCGGGCATGCTTTCTGTGCTTTACTATAAGGCCCAGATCTGAACATGTGCGATCTCATGGCGAGATTTGCAACCTGGTCATCTTTTTGTTAGCATAGGTTTCAGCAGACTGGGATTGGTACTTCGTCGCCTAGAGGATTGCAAGCGCTGGCGATGCTTGATTCCCCCCTTTCCTCCCGGCCCTTCATCATGGGTTTTGTCTGCAAAAAAATATCCCCCTCCCCCAAAATGAATACTGTTTTCTAGGTGAACGTCAATCGTGGTTGTATTGGCGCGCCGCAGTAAAACTGGCGTCCGCGCGCGTCCGGTCATCGCCATTTCGTCCCCCACCGACCTCCTTTTCGCATGCCACCGCAAAAAAGGATAATCGCCCCTATGGAACGCCCCATGGATCCTGAATGGGTGTGGAAGGCCACGCTCGGCGAACTCGAGCTGGCGCTGCAGCGCCCCATCTTCGAAAACTGGCTCAAGGACACCCGCTTCATCGCTTATGAGGATGGGGTTTATATCATCGCCGTGAAGAATTCCTTTGCGCAGGAGTGGCTGAATCAACGCTTGAAGAGCATGATCAAACGGCGGCTGGCCCGATTAAGCGGCAGAACGGTGGATGTGAATTTTATCGTACGTCCGGAGAAATTCTCCATGCCCGTCACCTCGCCCCCCGATTCTCCCCTGCTCCATATCGCTCAGGATCCTTTGCCCGCAGGGCAATTCCAGTCGGCGACCATCTTCTCAGACTCCAATCTGCAACGGGATCGGACCTTCGCCAATTTCATTGTGGGCGATGGCAATCGCTTCGCTTATGCCGCCTGCCAGGCCGTGGCGCAAAGTCCGGGCGCTTCCTACAACCCGCTGTTCATCTATGGCGGCGTGGGGTTGGGCAAAACCCATCTGCTTCACGCCATTGGCAACGCCACCATCCAGGAAGGGTACAACGTCCGTTATGTGACGTCGGAAACCTTCACCAACGAGATGATCGAATCCATCCGCACCCACACGAATGTGGCGTTCCGACAGACCTACCGCAACGTGGATGTGCTCCTCATCGATGACATCCAATTTTTACAGGGCAAGGAAAGCACCCAGATCGAATTCTTCCACACTTTCAACAGTTTGACCGCGGCCAACAAACAAGTGGTCATCGCCA
>CAZDCN010000236.1:0-4723 GCA_964503945.1 uncultured Caldilineales bacterium | reverse complement strand
AATGCCGTATCGCAAATCACCCATGGATAGGGAGACACAAATAGAGGAAACACAAATGAAAAGGGTGCGTCCTAAACGAGCTGGAAGCGTCCATGCATCGACACCCGGCGATTCATCGCCGGGCTACAAAACAGCGCCGGGAGAACCCGGCTTTCGGGCGGATGACCGCGACCAAAGCCCCGTTGACGGGGCGTGGTTGTTAGCCCGCAGGTCGCCTGCGGGTGTGCGACATTTCCCGCATGGCGCATCACGTCCTCACGCGTCCGGGTCCGGGACCGCTACAACCATTGCTTCAAGTCGGCCACGCTGGGGACCACCACATCCGCATCGTTCAGATTGTCCTTTGTGCCGAAACCGGTGAGCACGCCCACGGCCGCCGCGCCCGCGGCCCGGGCGGAGCGGATGTCCGCCAGGGTGTCCCCCACCATCACACATTGCGAGGGAGGCAGCCCCAGCGTTTCCGAAGCCAGCAAAATGGGTTCGGGATGGGGCTTGAGACGATGAACGTCGTCACGGGTGACGATCGCATCGAAATAGCGTTGGAGATCATACGCTTCCAAAAATCGCTCGGTGGAATGCCGATCTCGCGTCGTCACCAAACCCATCCGGTAGCGTTTTCCCAGCGCCTGCAGCGTCTCATGGACTCCCTCGACGGGATGGAGATCGTCGGTCTTTTTGTAGCCCAACAAGGTGCGCACGCGCTTCACGGCCCTGAACGCGTCATCATCCAGGTCCACATCGTCGAGACGGCTCAACATCCAGGCGGCCACGGGCTCCAGACGCATCACCCAACGGCGGATATACTCTTCAGCATCATTGTGGGGAAAGAAGCGGTTGAGAGGACCGAGTTTTTGCATGATCTTCCGAATCACCAGGTCATCGGTCTCGGCCAGCGTGCCGTCCAGGTCAAAGAGGACGGCGGCTACAGGCTCGCCGCGCAACATGCCCCGCCAGCGAATGGCTATGGCCGCGGCCTTATCTTCCTCTGGGAAGGGGTCCTGGTCGGTCAGACGGCGCAGCACATAACGCCCAAGGACCCGAACCGACGCCAGCGTCGGCGCGGCCAGCAAAACCCCCAACAGTCCGAACTCCACGGCGCCCAGGATGGCTCCCACAAAAACAATGGCCGGATGCAGGTTCACGCGACGGCCTACGATGCGAGGATAGAGATACACCTGTTCGAATTGGAAGATGAGGGTGTAGACGATAAGCACGATGATGGCCACCATCCAGTTCTCCAGGGGAATCCAGGATGAACCGCCCAGAAACGCGACGATGGTCGCCAGGAGCGCGCCCAGGGTCGGGCCCAGGGAGGGGATGAATTCCATGAATCCGGCGAAGATGGCCAGCAACAGCACATGCTGCATCCCCAACACCCACATGGTCAGCCCCACCAACGTCCCCACAATGAGCGCCAACACCAGGGTGCCTTTGAAGAAGCTGCCCCAGATGAGATCGAATTCTCTGAGAAGATGCGAAACATCCTTCCGATACGGCTTGGGAAGGTGCTCGAAGAACCAGTTTTCCAGTTTGTGGCTATCTTTGATCAACCAGAAGGTCAACACCACGATGAAAACAACCCAAAACAGGCTGGAGAGGACGTTGAACAGGGAGAGCAACGCCTGGGAGCCAAAGGTGGAGAGGAGTTGTTGCAGGCCTGTTGCGGATTGCAACAGCACTTCCCCCACTTTCAGCTGGATGGGGCCTATCGCGATCACGGTGTTGCGCAGATTATCCGCCAGGGCCGTCAGTGCGGCGACGTCGAATTGGACGCTGGAGGCGATATCGGCGATGCTGGAAGAGAGCAGGATGGGCGTGAGGATGAGCAGAATCAGCAGGATCAGATAGACGACCCCCACAGCCATTCCGCGCGGCAAGCCCGTGCGCCGCACAATCCAATCGGTGGGAGGCGACAACAGATAGGCCAGCAGCAAGGCGATAATGAAGGAGGGCAGCGCCTCGCTGAATTGCACCACCACCCATCCCCCGATGAACGCCAGGATCAGGGAGACCACCAGCTTGGTGGTGTTGGACCAACCATTCCCTTCCATGATCTATCAGGGCATAAAGCCAAAGTCATTGGGCGGCCAATAGCGCATCCACGCGTGTCCCACGATGTTCTGGATGGGCACCGGGCCGAATGCCCGGGAATCGTTGGAGTTGTTGCGATTATCCCCCATCACGAAAACATCGCCTTCGGGAATGACCAGCGGGGGATAGTTGCCGCGCGGCCGCCCGTTCACATAGGGTTCGTCCAAAGGCTGGCCGTTGATGTAGACGATGCCATCCCGGATCTCCAGGGTTTCTCCCGGCAGTCCGATGACGCGTTTGATCAGAAGTTTATCGAATTGGGGAACGCGCACCACCACGATATCGCCCCGTTGCGGCTGGTGAATGCGGTAGCTCAGTTTTTCGATGATGAGGCGCTGATGCCCAAACAGCGTGGGCTCCATGCTATAGCCTTCCACCCGGGTGGCCTGGGCCAGAAAGAGATGGATGAAGATGGCGATGAGCAGCGCGGGCAGGATGGTGCTCAACAGTTCTTTGGCGATGGAGCCGGCCAGGGATTCAGAAGGTCGCCCGGACGGGGGGGCGTATGTCCTGCCCGAATGGGGAAATTCCAGCTCTCGAGAATAGCGTTGGGGTTGTTCAGAGGGATGGATAATGCGGGCGTCGGGGGGAAGGGTGCGCAAGGGATATTTCGGAGCGTTCATAGCCTCAAATCATACCGCCAACGGTTCATTTTGACAAAATCAGCTTCAACCGATGACGGGTTTCCAAGGCCTTGGCGCGAGATTTTTTACGGTAAAGAAATTCGTGTACAATCAGAAGGGTCGCGGGCCTCTGACGCCCGACGCGTTTCCGTCCCCCAGCTTCCCCTCTTCGACGAGTCAATCCTATGGCAGCTACGTTAAAAACCGAAGTCCAGATCGTTCATCTGCAGATGGGGCGCAGAAGCTCCCATGCGCCCACGGCCCGGGTGGTCGAGCCCACATCGGGCGTCGCGCCCGCCCGGGGCAAAGGGAATCTCTACATCCTTCTCGACATTACGGGTGATGATCCGACCGTGATTCCCCGGCTCTATCGGGAATTGCTCAATCGGATTCAGGAGACGTATTACGCGGCGCCGGGCGATGTGATGGCGGCGCTGACCGAGGCGATCCAGTCGGCCCATGCGCATTTGCAAACGTACAATCAACAGCATGACGCGGACTTCCTGGCGGGAGTCACCTGTCTGGTGGTGACCAGCCAGGAGGTGATCTCCGCCCAAGCGGGCCCCACGATCCTGGCCGTGCGCAGCCGCGCGGGGCTGCAATGGTTTTCTCCCTTGAATCATGATGACTACGTGGCTCTCGGAGAAGAGGATGTCCCTGCGGTGGAAATCGGACGGGTGGCCGGGCATAGCGGGATTGTGATGGTGGCCATGAACAGCGCCTGGGCCAACTATCTGGAGGTGCCTCTGATGATGGAGGCCACCGACGTGGCCCACGCCCGGGCGGTGGCCGATCAGATGGCGGGGATCGGCATCGACGCCGATGAGGAGCTGACCGCGCTGGTGGTCACGCTGAGGGAGCCCGCGGGTCAGGGCAGGGGCGTGGTCATTTCTCCCGAAACCCTGCCCGCCGAGGCCGAGGCGGCTACGCCCAGCGACAGCATGCCCGCGCCTCCGGATGAGGAGGAGTTGGACTGGGAGGCGGTCTACGAGATGCCCACCGGCGAGGCAGAAAAGCGAAAACCCACCCGAAGGGGCTTCTCCCTGGCCGGCGTCACCCGGTTGGGACGCCGCGCGCCCAGGCCCAAGATCACGAAAACCCCCGCGCCCGCGCAAAAATCAAAAGGGCAGGTGAAGAAACCCCGACGCCTGCCCTTCCTCCTGGGCGTGATCCTGATCCTCATCGTGGGCGTCGCCGCGCTCACCGCGGGCATGTGGTATTATCAGAATCTGCAGCGCCAGCGGCTTTTCGAACAATTTGTTCAGGCCGCGACCGTGCAACTGAACCGGGCGAAAGAGCTGGACGACATCGAGCTCAAGCGTCAATCGCTGAAATTCGCCCAGCAACAGCTGGACCAGGCCCGACAGCTCGCGCCCGATGATCCCAACGTACATAAGGTGGAAGCGCAGATCCGGGCCTATCAGGCAGAGGTGAACAAGGTGCGAGCGTTGATGTTAGGATTTGATGTGCCCCTGGTCGATTTTACGGAGCCCGGAGCCAATCCGACCACGGTGTTTGTCAACGGGCTCAGCGTGTATGTGCTGGATACAGGCCGGGGCGTGTTCGAACGTTATCAACTGGATGATGCCACCGGGGATCGTCTGGCCACGCGGGGAGAAAACCCCAAATTGCTGCTGAAAACCGGAGACGCGGTGGAAGGGCGTTCGGTGGGGCAGTTGTCCCACGCCATTTGGGCGCCGGCGGCGGGCAACCGCACCGTCACCAGCCCGTTGATCATGGACCAGGGCATCCAGTTGTTCGGCATCAACGAAGGGCTGGGGCCCGTGAACGTGGCGCTGGCGGAGAATCCCGCCCTGCAATTCGTCAATGGGCTCTATTTTTACAACGGCAACATCTATCTCCTCGCCTCGGTGGGCGGCCAGTTCTGGCGCTACCGTCCCAGCGGCTCTAACTATCTCAACGATCCGGAGCCCTACTTCCCGCCCGAAACCACTGTCAATCTCAAATCGGTCATCGATGTAGGCATCGACGGCTATGTGTGGCTGCTC
>CAZDCN010000235.1:0-4738 GCA_964503945.1 uncultured Caldilineales bacterium | reverse complement strand
GCAATTGCAGGGCCGACACCGCGCCAAAGAGCAGCGCCCCCCACATGGCCCGCACCGGGTCCCAACGGGCGAAAATGACCAGGGCGATGCTGACCCAGCCCCGGCCAGCGATGATGCCCGGCGAGAACGCGCCCAACTGGGCCAGCGAAAGGAACGCACCGCCAATGGCCATGAGCACGCCTCCGATCACCAGCGCCAGGTAACGGATGCGAAAGACATTCACCCCGGCTGCGTCGGCGGCCTCCGGATTTTCGCCTACAGCCCGTAACGACAGGCCGAAGCTGCTACGGTAAAGCACCCACCAGGCCAGGGGAACCAGCGCGATGAAGGCGACATAAGTCAGCAGATACTGGTTGAAAATAGGCCCCAGCACCGGGATGTTTCCGAACAAGGAAAATTGCCCGAAGGGTTCGATGGAAGGGAGCACCTTGCTCTCCCCAAACACCAGCCTGAATCCAAACAGGGAGAGGGCGATGCTGAGCAGGGTGATGCCCAGGCCCGAGACATGCTGGTTCACGCCCAGCGTCACGCTGAGCAGGCCCATGAGCAAAGCCATCAGCGCCCCCGCGATCATGGCCGCGGCCAGTCCCAGCCACAGATACGGGCCCAGGCCCGCCTGGGCCGCCTTGGCCGCCACGGCAAAGCCCACGAATGCGCCCAAAAACATGATGCCCTCGATGCCCAGGTTCAGCACGCCCGAGCGCTCGGTGTAGACTTCGCCGATGCTGGCCCACACCAGGGGCGTAGCCACCCGCAGGGTCGCGGCCAGCACGCCGATGAGAAATGTCAACCACACAGCTTGGTCCATGATGTTCGTCAGTCGATGCGAATGCGGTAGCGTTGCAGCAAGAGAAAAGCCAGCGTGGCCAGCAGCAGTGTGGCCTGGATCACGCCGCCGAGATATGAGGGAACGCCCAGAGCCCGGCTTACGCTCTGGGCGCCCGTGTCGATGAGGCCGATGAAGAACGCGGCCAGCATCACCCCCCAGGCGTTCAGCGTGCCCAGGGTGGCCACGATGATGCCTGTGTAGCCCAGGCCGCCCGAAATCGCGTCGATGAGGTGATAGTGGATGCCCGCCACCTCGTTGACCCCGGCCAGCCCGGCGATGCCGCCGCTGACCAGCGCGGAGATCAGCAGCGTGCGGTCCACGTTGATGCCGGCGAAACGGGCCGCCTGCGGGCCCAGGCCCACGGCCCGCATCTTCAGTCCGAAAGGCGTGCGGGTGAGCACATACCACACGATGATGATGACGCCCAGGGCGATGAGAAAGCCCAGGTGCAGGCGGGTGCGAGGGATGAGCTTAGGATAGATGGCGCTGGCCGCGATCTCGGGGGATTGTGGCCATTGCGAGACCGGATCGCGCCAGGGACCGTTGAGCAGGGCGCTGACAATGAGCATGGCCACCGCGTTCAGCAGCAATGTGGTCACCACCTCGTCGATGTGCAGCTTCACCCGCATCAGCGCCGGGGCCAGAGCCCACAGCATGCCCGCGGCAAAGCCGCCCGCCAGCATCAGGGGGATGGCCATCCAGGCGGGGACGCCGTGCATGTTCATGCCGATGGCCGTAGCCACGGTGGCGCCCATCAGCATCTGTCCCTCCGCGCCGATGTTCCAAAAACCGCCCACGAAGGCGAAGGTGACAGCCGCGCCTGTGAGCAGCAATGGCGTGGATTTCACCACCACTTCGATGAAGCTCACCCGGCTGGAGAGGGGATCGATGAGGAAGTAGTAAAAGGCGTGGAAGGGATTAGCCCCCACCATGATCACCAACACCGAGGTGATGAGCATGGTGAATACAATGGCCAGCAAGGGGATCAATGGCCGGAACCAGACGGGCGCGGGGGCTTTTTCGATGCGTAGTTTCATGTCGCCTCCGTGGCCAGAGATGCATCCTGGACCCGCACGCCACTCATGAGCAGGCCCAGGGTTTCGATATCCACATCTGGGGGCGTGATGCCCATGATCTCCCCTTCGTAGATGACAGCGATGCGGTCGGAAAGCTCCAAAATTTCATCCAGGTCCTCCGAAATGAGGAGGATGGCCGCGCCCCGTTGGCGCTGTTCCAGCAGTTTTTGGCGCACATACTCGGTCGCGCCCACGTCCAGCCCGCGGGTGGGTTGGGCCACGATGATCACGGAGGGGTTGCGTTCCAGCACCCGGGCCAGAATCACTTTCTGCATGTTCCCGCCCGAGAGGGTGCGAATGGGGTCATCGGGCCGAGCTTTGATCTGATAAGCCTGGATGAGCTGCTGCGCGTGTTCCCGCATGCGGCGTTTGTCCAGGCTGCCGCGGCGGGCGAATTCATCCAAATGCTCCAGGGCCATGTTCTGGGCTACGGACAGGTCCGCGACCACGCTCTCGTGCCGGTCTTCGGGGATGCGGCCCACGCCCGCCGCCATGACCTTGCGCGGTCCGGCGTTGGTGATATCATGACCGTTGGCGATGATGTAGCCGCCTGTGCAGGGGCGCACGCCCTCCAGCACCTGGGCCAGCTCCCGTTGCCCATTGCCCGACACCCCGGCCAGGCCCAGAATTTCCCCCGCCCGCACGTGCAGAGTCACATCTTTCACCGCGGGCAGGCCCTGGTTGTCGTTGGCTGACGCTTTTTCCAGCCGCAATAACACCTCATCTTTGGGCGGGGTCTCGGGTTTGCTTACGCCGAAGGTGGGGCGACCGACCATCATCCGGGCCAGTTCCGCGGGCGAGGTGTCTTTCGTGGCCACGGAGCCGATGACTTCCCCCTGGCGCAGCACGGTGACCCGATCGGTGATGGCCATGACCTCGTGCAGTTTGTGGCTGATGAACACCACCGAAAGCCCCTGCGCCTGCATCCGTCGCAGACCTTCGAAGAGCTGGTCCACTTCCTGCGGGGTGAGCACCGCGGTGGGCTCGTCCAGGATGAGCACATCGGCCTGGCGATAGAGGGCTTTCAAAATCTCCACGCGCTGACGCTGTCCCACCGAAAGGTCCTTGACCCGGGCGGTGGGGTCCACCTCGATGCCGAAACGACGGGCGGCTTCCCGCACCTTCTGGCTCGCGGCTGGCAGGTCCAGACGGAAGCCGTCGGTGTAGCCCAGCACGACATTTTCGGCCACGCTCAGGGGCGCGGCCAGCGCGAAGTGCTGGGTCACCATGCCGATGCCCAGGCGGATGGCGTCTTTGGGCGAGTGGATGGTCACCAGCTGGCCCTTGATGCGAATCTCGCCCTCGTCCGGATGATAAAGTCCGTAGAGGATGCGCATCAGGGTGGTCTTGCCGGCGCCGTTCTCCCCCAGCAGCGCGTGGATCTCCCCCTGGGCCAGGGTGAAATCCACATGGTTGTTGGCGACCACCGGCCCGAAGCGCTTGACGATGCCGCGCATGGCCACGGCCGGCGGGATGGCGTTGACGTCAGTCATGGTTGTGGCGAAGTGCGGCGCATTTCTGCCCGCTGGGAGACCCCAACGCGCAGGGAATGCGCCGCACCGGATGGGTTATTTCGTGGAGGCCGGGGGTTGCGCTTCGTTGATGTCGACGCGGAAGATGCCGTCCTTGATCTCCTGTTCCCGTTGCTGCACTTTTTGCACCAGCTCGTCGGAGACCTCTGCGCATTTCACATCCGTGTTGATGGGCGCGAGGCTGGCGCCGCCTTTGCCCATCATGCTGAAGTCCTTCAAGTCCTGGGCGGTGTAAGCGCCCTTGGCCACCTGTTCGATGATGTAGTTGACCGTGGGCTCCATGTGCCATACAGGCCCGCTGACGACATAATCGGGGGCGAGCTCTTTCTGGTCGCTCATGTTGCCGAAGGCGCACAGGCCGTTCTCCGCCGCGGCTTCGATGACCCCAAAACGTTCGGCGAAGAGCACATCCGCGCCGGCGTCGATCTGGGCCAGGGCGGCTTCTTTGGCCGCGGCCGGATCGAACCAGCTATTGATGAAGGTGGTCAGCACGACCACATCGGGATTCACCTCTTCCGCGCCGGCGATGAAGGCGTTGACGATGCGATTGACTTCGGGCACAGGCAGACCGCCCACGACGCCGATGGTGTTGCTCTTGGTGATGCCGCCCGCCAGCATGCCGCTGAGGTACGCGGGCTCATGGATCCAGTTGTCGAAGACCGAGAAGTTGGGCTCGGCCGGGCCGCCCCCCGACCCAAACACGAATGCAATTTCAGGATAATCCTTGGCCACGCGGCGCACCGCTTCCTCATTGCCGAACGCGTCGCCAAAAATGATGTCAGGTTTGTTCTTTTCGGCCACCTCTCGCAAGACCCGCTCCATGTCGCCCGAATAGCCGATGTCGTCGGTGTAGTCGTATGTGATCTTTCCCTCATCCTGCGCTTTATTCAGTGCCGCGTGAATGACCCCATCCCAGGGCTCTTCGATGGCGGTGGCGTACGCTCCAAACACCTTCAGTTTTCCCTCGCTTCCACCTTCTTGTTCGGGCGTGGCGGCCGGGGGAGCGCATGCAACCAAAAGGATTCCAATCAACAACGCGATGAGAACGAATGACGCGCGACGCAACATGAGGCGACCTCCTTTTCCAGTATGGGGTTGGGTGTGTGTTGGATGACGGCAGGAAATGACGGGCATCTCCCGAGGTTGTGTCCATTATAGTGAAAACGGACTTCTTGTCAATGGGCCTTGCGAGCGTGCTTTTTCTGATAAAAGCTTATCGATTTCTTCGGTTCTGGTGTATAATTGGATGCTACGTTCGCGGGCGGCCATGAGATGCGCCCGCGCTATCCCCCATCGAGGAC
>CAZDCN010000234.1:0-4742 GCA_964503945.1 uncultured Caldilineales bacterium | reverse complement strand
CCGCGCCCAAAATGATGACTCGTTGCCTGTCCTTCGTCATTGAAGAACCTCCTGTTTGGGAATTTATGGTGAGCGAAGGAAACCCATCGGCTCGAAGTGATGATCGAATGCGAAGGCTTCTTCGATCTGAAGTCGTTCCATGACTGCAAAGGATGTGCAATCCGTAAAGGACCAGTTTTTGTCGATATTATAGCGATGGAAATTCCCCAAGCGATCTCCGCGAGCTCAGGTGTGATCCAGACCACTTCCAGAACGCCTGTTTCCATAATAGCAATGTGAATGGTTCATCCAAAACATAGTTCGTGGTAACAAGACGATATTTTTCAAAGATACCATAGTTCCCGATGATTTGCATCCTCTATCCAAATGCGTTCTATGCCTGAGGCGGATACTCTTCTGATGGCTTTTCCTCCGTGGAAGCGGATTGTGACGAGGAGGTGCGCGGTTTGTAGGCAATGCGGGCCATGAGGATGCCCAGCGCGTAAAGCCCCAACAGGGGCAGCATCACCAGCGACATGGTGAAGGGATCGGGCGTGGGCGTGATGACCGCAGCGAGCACCGCGATGATAACGATGGCATAACGCCAGGTGCTCTGAAGCTGCTGGGGTGTGACAATACCCAACCGGGCCAGGATGGCGATAAACAGGGGAAGCTCGAAAGCCAGACCCAGCCAGAATAAAAAACTGAGCACGAAATTCATGTATTCCCCGAAGGAATACTGGCTGATGGCCAGATCGGACAAGAAGGTTTGCAGGTAGCGCAGGGTGAAAGGAAGGACGATGAACGATGCGAAAGCGATGCCCAAGGCGAACAGCCCCGCGGCCAGGGGCAGCACAAGATATAACCCCTTTTTCTCCCGCGCCGTCAATCCCGGCACAATGAATGCAAAGATCTGATAGAGGATGAAGGGGCTGGCGAGGATCAGCCCGAGAATCAGTCCCCCTTTGAGATAGATGAAGATGGATTCGGTGGGCTTGAGCAGTTGCAGCTCACTGGCTCCCTGCAAAGGGGAAATCAGCACTTCGAGAAAGGGCTTGGCAAAGAACAGCCCGATGACAACCCCGATGATCAACGCTAGCGTGGCCTTCAATAACCGATCGCGCAACTCCCGCAGATGTTCGATGATGGGCTGAGCTGGCTCCTCCTCAGGCTCGGGCGCGGCGGGCGGGGTCGCCTGGAGTGGAGGCGGCGCGGGCGGAGAGGATGTGGATGCAGGCGCGAGGTCTTGCGGATTTTGTCCAGTCTCAGCGGTCATGAATCAGTGCGGTCGGGGGAAGTTTCGGCGTTCGAGGCGCGCTTTTTCGCCTGGGCGATGATTTTGACGGGGTTTGAGGCGGACCCAGGGGTTCGGGCCTGGAATGCGGCCGTGGGCTTCACTTTCTTCGGCGGAGCGACAAGGCCCCCTCCTGCCACAGAACCGGCGCCCGCTGTTGATGCGCGCGGCGGGGACGCGGGCTCCCTCGTGGTTTTCGCGTCCAGATCCAGGGATATCTTGGTCACCTGCTTCACCGGGTTGATGTCTTCGGCAAGCTGTCGCAGTTCCTGGATGGGCTGTTGCAGCTCCTGGATGGGTTGTAATTCATCCGCGAACTGGCTGGTCATTTCATTTACAATCAAGCGGATCTCGCGCACGATGCGCCCGAACTCGCGCATGACCTTGGGCAGGCGTTCTGGCCCGACCACGACCAACACGAGAATGGCGATAAAGAGAAGTTCTCCCAGGCCGATGTTGAACATGATGCTTACGATCTTAGCGGTCTGCGGACGCACTGGCCCCGGCCAAAATAGCCGCCATCTCTCCTTGCTTGCGAGTGGCTGCGCCCAATACGCCATTGACGAAGCGGGAACTGGTTTCGGCTCCATACTCTTTGGCCAGTTCCACGGCCTCGTTGATGGCGACTTTGACGGGCGTATCGTTGAAATTCATTTCCCACAGTGCAATGCGAAGGATGTTGCGGTCGATGGGCGCGATCTGAGAGACGGGCCATTCGGGAGCGAAGTAGGCAATGACCCGATCGAGATCCCTTCGTTTGGCCATGACGCCTTCGACGATCTCTTGCAATAAACGAACGGCTCCCGCGGGCAGGGCTGGATTCATATCGCGCAGATGCCTTTGCAGCACCTGGCCCGGCGGGTGATCCGTAAGATCGATTTCGTAAAGGGCTTGAAGCGCGATCTGTCGTGCTCGGTGTCGTTGGGACTTCATGGGAAAGCAACGTCTCCGATGGTGACATCGACGCGGGCGACCTGCATGCCCAAAATGTGTTCGATATTGCGGGCGATTTCCTGTTGCAGCGCGGCGGCCAGAGCCATCATGTTGACTCCGGGCGCGACATCCACGCTCAGGGCGACATACACGGCATCGTCGGTGACGACGGCCTCCACGCCCGGCCCCGTGGCCCGACGGCCTTTGGCGTCCGCGATGCGGGGCGGACGGCCGCCCAGGGCCCGCACGCCTTCGGTGTCCAGCGCGGTCTGAGCCACGATGGTGGTCAGCACCTGGGGCGAGATGGTGATCCTGCCGGGAAGGGATGAAGACATGAAAAGCGTTCTGCGTTGAGATGAAGGAAGCGCCGCGGGAGCCGTAGCCCTTGGCCATCGGCAGATCGGTTGAGGTGATGACGGGTCCTCGATCTGCCTGTTTCCTGGGCTAATCAGCATCCAGGCAAAGTATACCCTCCTGGGGCTAAAGCGCCAAACCGCCATCCACGGCAATGACCTGACCGGTGAGGAAACTCGCCTCATCCGAGGCCAGATACACCACCAGCGCGGCCACATCCTCGGGACGGCCCAGCCGCCGCACCGAGGTGTGTTCGATGATGGTCTTCTTGACCTCTTCATCTTCCAGCAAATCATTGGTGAGATCGGTGGGCACGAAGCCAGGAGCCACCACGTTCACAGTCACATTGCGCGGGCCCAGCTCCTTGGCCAGGCTTTTGGCCAGGCCGATCATCCCTGCTTTGGACGCGGCATAATTGCTCTGCCCCGCGTTGCCCGTGATCCCGGCCACGCTGGAGATGTTGATGATGCGGCCCCAGCGCTGGCGCATCATCAGCCGCGCCGCGGCCTTGGAGCAATTCCACGCGCTCTTCAAATTCGTGCGAATAACCACGTCCCAATCATCCTCTTTCATCAAAGCGATGACGTTGTCGCGCGTGGTCCCGGCGTTGTTCACCAAAATGTCCAGCCGCCCGAATTCCTTTTTGATGGCCTTGATCATGTCGCTGGCCTGCTGAAAATCGCTGACATCGGCCTGCATGGCTGCGGCTTTGCCGCCCGCGGCTTCGATGTCGGCCACCACTTGCTGCGCGGCCTCCTGACTGCTGTGATAGTTGACGATGACGGTGGCTCCAGCCGCGGCCAGCTGGCGGGCAATTTCGGCGCCGATGCCGCGTGACGCGCCGGTGACGAGGGCGATTTTGTCGGTGAGGTCGAACATGGACATGCTCCTGATGGGTGAAGGGAGGGATTAGGATTAGGATTAGGACGAAAGTTGAGAATGGGCGTGATGGCGAGGGGGCGAAGGGGCGAGTTATTTCAAAGCAGGCGCCACGGACGGTTGTCCGTCGATACCGATGAAAATAGGAACGCTGATGACACAGATGCTCCGCAACGCGGATTGGCGCAGATCATTTTTCTGATTTTTCTTTCATCCGCGTGATCTGCATCCTCCAAATCTATTTACGGAGCAACTCCGCCACCGCGAGCACGTCGTCCCACGTCACCACCGCGGGCATCTTGCGGAAACGACGGTCGATGCGCTTCATCAGGCCCGCCAGCACCTTGCCGGGCCCGAATTCGATGAATCGGTCATGGCCCTGGGCGATGAGATATTGCATGGAGTGCGTCCACTGCACCGCGTTTTGCAATTGCCCCACCAGCTCCTGGCGAATAGCGTCGGGCTCGGTGAGGGGTTGCGCAGTGATGTTGGCGATGACGGGGAATTGAGGCGGTCGGATATCGGCCTGGGCCACGGCCTGGGCGAAGTCCTTCTGCACTGCGCCCATCAACGGGCTATGCGCGGCGATGGAAACGGCCAGGCGCACGATCTTGCGCGCCCCCGCCTCCTGGGCCAGGGTCATGGCCCGATTCAGCGGCGCTTCGTCGCCTGAGATGACCACCTGGCCCGGACAGTTGTCATTGGCGATGACGACGACGCCATCCCCCTGGCTGCTGGCTTCCTGGCAGATGGCCTGGATCTTGTCCGTGTCCAGGGCGATGATCGCGGCCATGCCGCCGGGCGCGCGTTCGCCCGCCAGTTTCATCAAACGGCCGCGTTCCCGCACCAATCGCAATCCATCCTCGAAGCTGAGGGAGCCCGCGGCCACCAGCGCGCTATACTCGCCCAGGCTGTGTCCTGCAGCCGCGGCCGCATCGATGGGCCTGCCAAGCTGCTCTTCCACCGCGCGTAGTACGGCGATGCTCGCGGTCAGCAGCGCGGGCTGCACGTTGATGGTGTCGGTAAGCACGTCTTCCGGGCCTTCGAAGCAGAGTTGGGAGAGGGAAAAGCCCAGGATGGCGTCGGCCTGGTCGAAAATGGCTGCGGCCGCGGGCGAATGGACGACGATGTCTGCCCCCATGCCCACTTCCTGCGAACCCTGGCCGGGAAAGAGGAGGACGGGTTTCGTCATTGCAATACTCCGGTGGCGAGAGTCAGGGTAATCCGTTGTCAGTAATCAAAAAACAATTGGCTCCACTGAAAAAAGGTCGGTAAAACTCGCGAAAAATTGAGGAAGTTGCTA
>CAZDCN010000233.1:0-4747 GCA_964503945.1 uncultured Caldilineales bacterium | reverse complement strand
CTTGACGCTGCCGCCTGTGGGCCGATAGAGCTGCAAAATCGCGCGGCCCGTAGTCGATTTGCCACAGCCGGACTCGCCCACCAATCCCAGGGTCTCGCCCCGTTTGATGGTAAAGCTGACGCCATCCACGGCTTTCACATCCGCGATCTTGCGCTGGATGATGATGCCTTTGGTGATGGGGAAATACATCTTGAGGTCGGTCACCTCAAGGAGGATGTCGTCTTTCTTGTTGCCGTTGGTTGGAGCGGGGGTTTGCTCAGGCATAAATGCCTCCTTTCTCCTTGATGTCAGCCACAACGGTTTCCCAATTCCAACACGCCACCCGTCGAGTTGGCGAAATCGATTCAATGGGCGGGTCTTCGGTTTCGCAACGCTCGGTTTTGTATTCACACCGGGGTGCAAAGGGGCAGCCCTGGGGATAGTCGATGAGGTCGGGAGGCAGCCCTTCGATGGGGATCAGGCGTTTGCTCTTGCCCATATCCAATCGGGGCACCGAGCGCAACAAACCGATGGTGTAGGGATGATGGGGGTCGCTGTACAGTTCGTGCACCTCGGCTTCCTCGACGATCTGCCCGGCGTACATGACCAAGACCCGCTCGGCCAGGCCCGCCACGACGCCGAGGTCGTGGGTGATCCAGATAATGGCCATGCCGATCTGCTCTTTCAGCGATTTGACCAGCTCCACAATCTGGGCCTGGATGGTGACGTCGAGCGCGGTGGTGGGCTCGTCCGCGATGAGCACCTGCGGGTTGCAGGCCAGGCCCATGGCGATCATCACGCGCTGGCGCATGCCGCCGGAGAATTGATGGGGATAGGCGTCCAGCCGGGTGGCCGCGCCGGGAATGCCCACCATCTCCAGCAGTTCGATGGCGCGTTTTCGGGCCTGGTTTTTGTCCATCCCCAGATGCAATTGCAGGGGCTCCATGAGCTGATACCCGATGGTCAACACAGGGTTCAGCGACGTCATCGGGTCCTGAAAGATCATGGAGATATGTTTGCCGCGAATCTGCCGGATCTCATCATCGGAAATCTTCAACAAGTCCCTACCCTGAAACCACACTTCCCCGGCCACGATCTTCCCGGGCGGTTGGGGAATCAAACGCAAGAGCGACATGACGCCCACGCTCTTCCCGCTGCCGCTTTCTCCCACAATGGCAATGGTTTCCCCTTCGTTCAGATGATAGGAGATCCCATTCACGGCATGCACAACCCCATCCTGTGTAAAGAACTGCGTTGTAAGGCCTTTGACTTCAAGTAGAGCTGCCATTGACTCTCCTTAATTCTTTTTTATGAAGCGAAGATAATGCAACAACAACGATTATCGAAAATAACGCCGTGCCAGAAAGCAGCTTATCGGCAATTGAGTTTAGCATAACTGGAAATTACCTGTCAAACAAGAATTCAAGTATTTTCGTCCCAGCCATTGACGCCAGGAGCGCCCGAAATCTGCCCGGGGAGGAGGGCGATGCCTGGAAGGGGGCCGGTCAGACGGGTCATGGATTTCGGCGCTCATGTCTCCAACGCCTTCTGCACTCCCCGGCGTTCAATCCATGCTGATGAGTCTTGCCACCCATTGGATCTGTTGGCCTGCCAGGGATTCTGCATCCGCCAGGTCAAGTCCCTGGGCCACGATGTGGAGCAGGGGGCGATCTGCATCGGGACGGATGAGGGCCCAGCGGCCTTCTCCGGCGGAAAAGCGGACGCCGTCGATGACGTCGATGATGTAGGGGGCGACGCCCTCGCTCACTTCGCGCATAATCCGCCCCTTTTCGGCCAACGGGCAATGAATGGTGGCGTGCACCCGATAAAAGGGAGGCAATTCGGCCACGGCTTGAGAAAGCGTCACGCTTTGCACGGCCAGGAGCTCCAGGAATTTCGCCAGGGCGAACATGCCGTCCGGGGCGGGGTGGAAGCAAGAAAAGATAAAATGTCCGTTGCCGTGCATGGCCAGGGTGACGTTTTGCGCGGCCGCCTCGGCCATGAGCGCCTGCACATCCACCCGGGTGCGCACCACCCGGCCCCCGTATTGCTCCGCTAGCGTCTCGAAAACCGTGGGGGCGTCCACCGGGACGGCGATGGACCTTTTGGGATGCACTCGCCACATCAGGTCGGCCATCAACGCCGCGGCCAGCATGTCGGGGATGCGCCGCCCCCGATCATCCACCAGATACAGTTTCTCTCCGCTCACATCCAACATCGCGCCCAGGTCCAGCCCCATGGTCACGGTGAGTTTCCCCAACCGTTCCAACAACAATTCCCATTCTTCGGGCGTTGTGGACAGGGTGACGAACTCAGGACGGGCGTTAAGGCTGACCACATCCACCTTCAAAGCGTCCAGCAAGGGCTCCAGCACGTCCATGGTCGTGCCATGGGCGTAATCCACGGCCAGCGAAAAGGCCCGATCGCGAACCACATCCAGATTCAGCTCTTCCAAAAACGCCTGGATATAACGCTGCTCCACCTCGGCCGCGTAGCCGATGCGCCCGATCTCATCCACCTGCACCCGCCGGAAGTCTTCCCGGAAGAAGAGGCGCTCCACTTCCCTCTCCTTGGCCCGTCCCAGGTTCATGCCTTGTCGGTTGATGAGGCGGATGTCCACCACCTGGCGATCATGCGGGGAAATGCGCACATGCACGCCCGCTTCCGCCTGGGAAACCCGGGTGAAGTATCGGGCCACGGGGATGGGCTGGGTGCGAAGGTCCAGCACCTCCACCCCGGCCGCGGGCAGCCCCGAGATGATGGCCCGCTTCAGCATGCGGGAGCCGGGATGCCTGTCCCGGTTGATGGTGACCACGCTGCCTTTGGGGAAGCTGGCGCCAAAGGCGACGCCCAGTTTGGCCGCGAATTCGGGCGTCAGGTCCACATTCACCACGCCTGTCACGCCAAAGCGACCGAACAGGGCCCGGCGCCCTCGCTGTCCCGCCCAGATGATGCTCTCCCGCACCTCCGCGCCCGGCTCCACTTCCTTTTCGGGCCAAATTTTGACGTTGGCATGGATGACGGCGCTCTCGCCAATCACGGTCTTATCGCCGATAACCGCGCCCTGATGCACCCGGGCATTGCGTTTGATCGCGCATTGCTTGCTGATGATGGCCCCGTTGATCTCCGCGCCCTCGCCCACATAACAGCCGCGCCACAAAATGCTGCGAGAAATGCGCACCCGCTCATCCACCACCGTGTCATCCCGAATCACGGCGGGCCCTTCGAGGATGACATGGGCCTTGATGCGGACGTTATCGCCGAGATACACGGGCCCGATGATCTGGGCGGATTCATGAATGGACACATTATCGCCCACCCAAACATGCTCCCTCCGCTCCTCGCCAAAGGGCTTATGCCACACCCGATCTTGCAGCATATCAAAACTGGCCTTCATGTACTCCGGCGGCGAGCCTGCATCGGTCCAATAGCCCTCCATGGGCAGACCATACAGGGGAAGTCCTTGGCTCAATAGACGAGGGAAAAGATCATTGCTGAAATCATAGGGTTCGCCTGCTGGAATCCGGGCCAGTGCGCCGGCCTGAAGGACATAGATGCCGGTGTTGACCAGGTCACTGACCACCTCCGCCCATCCCGGCTTCTCCACGAATTGCACAATGCGCCCATCCGCTTCGGTGATGACCATGCCATACTCCAGGGGATTCTCCACCCGATGCAGGGCCACGGTCACCTCTGCGCCCATTTGGTCATGAAAATCCACCAAGCGCCGGAGATCGAAATCGGTCACCGCATCGCCGCTGACCACAAGCACGGTCTCCTCCATGCCCACCAATCCTTGTTCGATGGTGTTGCGCACGCCGCCCGCGGTGCCCAAGGGAGACTCCTCCACCGCGTATTCGATGGTCACCCCCAGGCCCTTGCCCGTTCCCAGATAGCCCTGAAACCAGTCGGCCTGATGCTGCAGGGTGAGCACCACCTCGGTGATTTGATGGCGGCGCAGCCAGTCGATGATATGCGCCACCATGGGCTTGTTCACCAGAGGGATGAGGGGCTTGGGGCGGGAGACGGTGAGGGGTCGGAGCCGCGATCCCTGCCCGCCAGCCATGACAATGGCTTTCATGTCGGACGCCTGGACGAGATGGTTTTTGTAAGAGGGGGCGTATTTAAGGATACCACATCAGGGACGAGAGGGCGAGGGCGCGGAGGCGGTTGGGGAGGTTGTCCAAAATCGGGCGTTTTGCGTCGGCGCTTTCAGACTTTCAAGGTCTGGCAGACCTTGAAAGTCTTTGGCGCCGCGCCCGGCATTGAAGCGCCTCCCCAAAGCATGGCCCATCCGCGCGTGGGGCGAGATTTGCGCCTCGCGCGGACAGCGCGCATCACGTTTCACGGCCTCGGCCGCTGGCCACCAAGACCTCGGAGGTCTCGCAGACCTCCGAGGTCTCCAGCGCGAAGCCCGCAAACATCATCCTCTGATCCGCAAATAATCTACTGACAGGAAGAACCACGGATAGAGCACGCAGATGACGCTGATGAAGCGCTGATAAACGCAGATGGAAGCAGGCGCCACGGGCCGCGGCCCGCCGATAAGGATGAAAATGCGGTCGCAGGTCGCAAGTCGCAAGTCGCAGGTAAGGCTGCGCCAATTGACCTACCACCTGCGACCTGCCACCTGCAAACCTGACTTTTATTTGTGTTTTCTCTATTTGTGTCTTCTATCTGTGGTTCTCCCTATCAGTGGGTTATTTACGAAGCAGCAGGCGTCATGAGCGTTTGCACGCCAATAATGACGAAAATGTGCAGGCCAACC
>CAZDCN010000232.1:0-4751 GCA_964503945.1 uncultured Caldilineales bacterium | reverse complement strand
GGTATTTGGTGTGCAAGGTTTGTACCAACACCCGCTCCAGGGGGGCGATGGTGCGATAAAGATTTAGTCTAGGACGCCATAATCTCCACCATACCTTGCCGTAAGTTTTTCTTTTTGATGGTGTAGACATTCTTTCAGGATATACCCGTTTTTCGACTATACCCAAGCAGTCGGGGTAGTCCGCGGCCACAGGATCGGGGTAGTCGTCGGGGACAATGCCGCTGCGTTTCCATTCCCGCCGCTGTCGTTCATCCGCGGCCTCCCAACGCCCGGCCGCGCCCCGCTGCAAGGGCCAATCGAAGAAGTTGATGATCCATCGACTTGGTTTTTGTTCTGGGTGCGAGTTCAGATCGTCACCGTTAAGAAATGGAAAGAGGATATCGCTGTTTTTAGGATTTTCCGCAATCAAAGAAATAGCTTCTTCAGGATCCAAAGCAAATCCAATACCATTTACTGCTGTTCCAATAAAACTTTTATTTTTATTGGCTACAAGATGTTTAGGATCTCCCTCCACAGGGGCGCTGTCCAGGCGACTGGAGATGTGCGGGACGGGCTGGTCGTCCAACAGCAGGGGCGGGCGGAAGGGGCCTTTGCGGATGTGGATCACATCCACCACCACCGCGGCCGCGCCGGGCCAGGGCATGTCGTTGACCGCGGCGTAAACGGTTCCGCCCTGCTGCACAATGCGGGCCAGGCCCGTCTCGCGGGTGTCGCCCTGGGCGATGGTGTTGGTGGCCAGCAGCCCCAGGGTCCCGCCCCGGCGCAGATGCTGGAAGCCCCGCAGAAAGAAGAAGGCGCAATAATCCGCATTGCCGCTGGAACCGGGGTAGAGTTCGTACAACGCCTGACGATAGGCGTCGCCCAGGGTGTCGCGGATGCGGCGGCCGCCGATGAAGGGGGGATTGCCGATGAACGCGTCGAAGCCGGCGGCCCCCTCCTGGCCTCCCCCGCGGGCGGCCCCCTCCCGACCTCCCCCGCCCGCGGGGGAGGAGGTAATAGCGGTGGGGGCAGCGAGGAAGACTTCGGGAAATTCGAAGGGCCAGTGGAAGGCGCGATGGGCCCGGGCCGCGGCCAGAACCCGCGCCGCCTCCTCATCCCCCTGGGTTTCCCCGGCCTGATAGCGGATCAGCAGGCGGGCCAGCAGGGCTTCCCGCT
This sequence comes from uncultured Caldilineales bacterium, assembly GCA_964503945.1. Taxonomy (GTDB): domain Bacteria; phylum Chloroflexota; class Anaerolineae; order J102; family J102; genus M2005. The sequence continues at coordinate 3,596 of CAZDCN010000232.1, read as the reverse complement.
CCCGCTCCCGCAGTTCCAACAGATGCGCGCCGATGAGCAGGTCCGCGGCCAGCTTCACCCGGGCCAGGGCCGCGTCCGCCTCCTCCAGCAGCATGGCCTTGACCTCTGCATCCTGGATGTCGCGCACGGCGAAAGAGGCCAGTTCCACGCGCTTGGCCCGGGCCTGATCCAGGGCCTTTTGCATCTCCTCCAGATAAAGGGCCATGACCGGGCCGGGCAGGGTCTGCACCCAGCGCAGCAGCATCTCCTCCTCCGCGCCGAGGATGGAGTCCCCGGCCTTGAGCGCGTGATCCAGGAAGGTGAAGGGCCGGCCCTTGTCCAGGGTGACCAGCCACAGGGAGAGCTTGGCCATCTCCACGGCCATGGGGTTCACATCCACCCCATACAGGCAGCGGTCGGCCACCAGGCGGCGGGCGTAGGCGGAGCGATCGTCGGGATTTTTGATCTCACGCAAAGACGCCAAGGGCGCAAAGTTTTCTTTATTTTCTCCTTCCTTTGCGTGCTTTGCGTCTTGGCGTGAGCTATCTTCCACCGCCTCGACCAGGCGCTCGCCCAGGTAGCGGCAGGCCTGGGCCAGGAATGCGCCCGAGCCCATGGCCATGTCGCACACTTTCAGGCTGAGGATGGTTTCGGGCGGGCGCAGACGCCACTGCTCCCGGGGCAGGCCGCGGGCGGGGCCGTCATAGACCAATGGCTCCAGGGCCCGGCGCACGATGGGCTCGGTGAGGGCGCGGGGCGTGTAGTGGGAGCCGCTGGCGCGGCGGGTCACGCCCGCGGTCACATAGAGGCTGCCGGGCAGGATGATGACCGGGCGTCCGTTGTCTTCCTGACGGATGAGGCTGGCAAAGGGCAGGACGCGTTGGAAAAGGGCCTCATCGCGGCCGCAGGCCCGGCGCAATGCCTCCTGCCAGAAGGCGTCGGGCGGTCTGTCCAGTGCGTTTTTCAGGGCCGAAGCGCTGCGACCGGTGGCGTCTTTGAGAAATTTGCGCAGAATTTTGGGATCGTGAGCGCGGGCTTCCAGCTCATCCAGGGGGATTTCGGGCTCCTGATGTCTGGCCCCGCGCAGGCCCAGGACCGGCGTCTGAGCCCGGCGCACGGTGTGATCCAGCAGGCCTTCGTACACATGGCCGATCTGCTCCACATCCAGGGCGCGGAAGCTGAGACGGCGGGCCTCGGTGGGACCGCCCCCGGGCGTCCGCACCTGCAACATCTGCAACGCATCCAGGACGTGCTTCACCGTGAGGTTGTCGATGGTGATCTCAAGCCCGGCCCCCTCCCGGCCTCCCCCGCTGGCGGGGGAAGGGATGTTTTGGCCTGAGGCCCTACCTTCGAGGAAGGGGAAGCGGTCGGGGTCGAAGAGGCTGCCGCCGTAGGGGGGCAGGTGCAGGCGGTCGTGATGGATGCCGCCATGCACGGCCCGGAACGTGGCCAGCAGGCGATACCAGGCGTCGAAGCGGCGTTCCAGCACATCCTCTCCCTGCTGCTGGGCCTGCTCCAGCAATTGTCCGCGCAGGGTGGCCACCGCATAGTGCTGGTCATGGATGGGATCGCCCAAAAGCAGCAATTCCCGCTCCTCCGCAGCCAGCAGAAACACCAGGCGCATGATCACCGTGACCGCGGCCTCGTACAGGGTCTGCTCATCCACGCCCGCCAGAAGCCGCCCTCCGCTCTCCTGATGCGCCCGATCGAGGGAGCACACCAGCAGCTCCACCGCGCGACGGGCCTGGAACCCGAGCTGGTCGGTGACCTCCTGCTGATCCTCGGCGCTTTGGGCCAGAAGGGCCTCCAGGGTTTCATCCTCGGGCACGGCGAAGAAGCGGCGGCTGCCCAGCAGGGTGCGGAATGCGCGCAGGGTCAGGGGTTCTTCCAGCCACAGGGACGCGTACCAGGAGATGAAGCCGGTGGTCCCGCCTGCGGGCGCATCCACCAGCATCCACTGCTCCCCATTGGTGATCATGCCCAGACGCACGCCTGTGGCGTGGAGGAGCATCATCATGCGGGTGGCCGCGGAGGCCTGCCAGCGGCTATCGCGAGGCGGCTTTTCGGGCGATTGCCGCCAGGGCAGGATCATAACCAGCAGCCGCGGGCTGGGCGCGTCCGGTTCGGGCGCAAAGGGGTCGGGCGGCTCCACGATGAGCAGATCGGGGATGATGGTCTCGTCCTGCTCGGGCACGGGCAGCGCGGGCCAGGTCTGGGGCAAGTCGCCCGCGGGCCGCCAGACCAGGCTTTCTTCTGCGAAATCGAGGACGTTCTGGGCCACCCACTGCACCCAGGCGCGATGGATGCGCGGGTCGCTGTTCACGCCGCCCTGGTTATCCAGCCATTCCTCATAGGCCTCGCGCAGGGCCGCGCGCAAGGTCGCGTCATCCGCCTCCAGCCCCTGGGGGAAGGCGCGCAGCAGCACCGGCATCGAAAGAAACGGGCCGGAGATATCCAGCAGGCTCAGCCATTCGGCGTGGTGTCGGGCGATGGACATGGGGAGAGGTCAGAAGTCAGAGGTCGGAGGTCGGAGATCGGAAGGGGTTGACATTCTACTGATTTGGGTGTATATTATTGGCAGGTAAGGTGCCCCGGACTTGTACGGGGATTCATAGCATGGCTGAAATGCCATGCGCCTGCTGGCTGTCAAGTTTGCCGACCTCACGGCGTTAATCGTTGTGAGGTCGGCTGTTTTATGGAATACGAAATAGTGTTGTTTTTTCAGAGATGCGCTGAAAAGCCTCAAACAAGGGAGTCGTTCGTTGTCTATTCGGGGTCGCCTCATTTGTAACGAAGTCAACCAGATATGCAGTGAAATCGGCCATCTGTAATCCCGCATAAAACGCGCTAAATCCGAACCAGGGCACATCAACCAAATGACTGTGACCCCGAGAGTGTAACCAATCTTGATAAGCCTGAACGGTGCGCTTATCCTGGATGCTTGAATGCAAATCGGATCGGGCATCCATGAGTGTCATGCCAAAACTATCTCGGGCCACCAGATCAGCCTCTATTGCATCTAGCAGCCGCCAGAAGGCAATTCGGTACAAGTCTGGATCTGTCGAGATGTATTCAGGTAAGTCACGTGTGTCAACCTGCACGGTGATGATGTTGCAAGGGAAATCCGATAATAGCGCTGCGACTTTGAGAAATGCCCGAGAGCGTTGTTTCCAGTCGAGGTTCTTGAATGCTTTACTGCCTCGACGTAAATCACGTCCTTTGATTTCAAAATCTTCTGGCTTAGCCCAGCTTACCATATCCTTTTTCAAATCAATGATAGCGTGATTCAATGCTTGGTTGACTTCAGCGGGGATGGCTATGGCGGAAAGGACGAAGTATGGACTTCTATAATCTTTGAGTCCAGTACCGCTTTCATCGATGTAGTAGAGGATCATATCTCTCGCTCATGTCTGAGGATTTGAATGACTATATCAGTCGTTTGGGGATGAGAAAAGTGATAGCCACCGGAAACAAACGGGGTTGGGGGTCGGCGTAACGGGCGCGGATCATTTCCGCTTCCCGCTCCATCTCCTCGGGGATGCTGCGCAGGCGGGCTCGCAGCGCGTGGCGATCCCGGCTGTATTGTTCTCGCTCGGAAGAGGAGAAGAGCTCCAACT
>CAZDCN010000231.1:3590-4761 GCA_964503945.1 uncultured Caldilineales bacterium | reverse complement strand
AGGAAGCTGAGATTCCCACGCCCTGGTTTGTATTGGGGCATTGGCGTTCGGGCACCACGCTTTTACACAATCTCCTGATGCTGGATGATCGCTGGCAATCGCCAGCCATTGCTGATGTGTCCAATCCGTTCATTTTCCTGGGGCTGAAGTATCCCGATGATCCAGAAGTCAAAGAACGGATGCGTCGGAAACGGGCCATGGATAATGTCAAGTTCGATCTATTTAGCCCAGGGGAGGATGAGTTTGCTCTGGCCAAGATTACGCTGCGTTCGCCTCTGATCGCCTGGTCGTTTCCCAGAAATGAGCTTTTTTACGATCGTTTCATCACTTTCCGCGATGCGACCCATCAGGAAAAGGAGGAATGGAAGCAAGGTTTTCTTTGGTTTTTGAAGGCTTTGCATGTAAAATATGGCAAGCCGATGCTGTTAAAGTCCCCTCCCCACACAGGGCGCATCAAGCTGATTTTGGAGCTTTTCCCTGACGCCAAGTTCATCGCCATTCATCGCAATCCCTACAAAGTTTATCGCTCCACCCGTCATTTTTACGAGACGGCCCTGCCCCTAGGGTATTTGCAGAAACCAAATCCGAATGATATTCACGCGGGTATTCTACGGCGGTATGAGGAGATGCATCGGGCCTATTTCGAGGATCGACGTCTGATTCCCGAAGGCAATCTGCATGAGCTTGCTTTCGAGGATTTGGTCGAGAACCCCATACAGGAAGTGCAACGCATTTATCAAGCCATTGATCTGGACGGCTTCGACGCGGTTTTGCCCAGGTTGGAGACGTTCGTCGAAGAAACCCATCGCAACTACCAACGGAATCCCGACCAGCCTCTTCCCGATGCCGTGAAGCAACAGATCGCAGAACGCTGGCATCAGAGTTTTGAGGAATGGGGATATGAGGTGTAATTGATGCAACAGGAACCAACGAAGCTTTTCAACAGAAATTATCTCCTGCTTTTTCAAGGTCAACTGGTCAGCCGTCTCGGCTCACAGGTTTACGCCATTGCTATGGTGCTTTGGATCAAGGAGGCGACCGACTCAGCCACGCTGATGGGGCTGTTGTTGATGGTGTCCGCCATTCCCGGCGTGTTGCTGAGTCCCATCGGCGGCGCTATCGCCGACCGTTTCTCGCGGCGGATGATCCTGGTCATCAGCGATATGACGCG
>CAZDCN010000231.1:0-3490 GCA_964503945.1 uncultured Caldilineales bacterium | reverse complement strand
CTATCGCCGACCGTTTCTCGCGGCGGATGATCCTGGTCATCAGCGATATGACGCGCGGCGCGGCCATGCTTCTGGTGGCGGCGCTGGTCTACACCATGCCCGATTCCGTGCCGCTGCTGTTGGGCGTGCTCTTCGTGGTGGCCATCGTCACGGGCACGATTACGGCGTTCTTCCGGCCAGCGATCGCTGCGGCCATCCCCGACCTGGTGCCCAAAGACCGGGTGGTCACGGCCAACTCGCTGGGACAGCTCTCTTTGCAGCTTTCGGTTTTCTTCGGCCAGGGATTGGGCGGCGTGCTGTTCCGTATCATGGGCGCTCCCTTCCTGTTCTTGATCAACGGCATCTCCTTTCTGTACGCTTCCTTCAGCGAATCGTTGATCAAGATGCCCGAGGTCGCTCCCGAAGAGAAATTGAGCTTTGTCGAGCAATGGCGCGCCTTCCTGCAGGACCTGAAGGAAGGATTTCACTACACATGGCATCGACCCGGCCTGCGAGAGCTGGTTTTCATCTCCGCGGTCTTCAACTTTTTCACCATCCCGGCCGTGGTGCTCATGCCCTTCTTCGTGGAGGATACGCTGCACGCCCGGGTGGACTGGTACGGCTTTATCCTGGTGGCTTTTGGGCTGGGAGCGTTCCTGGGCTACATGGTGGCCGGCATCATCCGCTTGCCCGGCCTGCCCCGAATGCGCATCATTCTGTCTTTCATGATCGGCCAGTCGCTTCTGTACAGCGCCCTGGGACTCGTGCCCCGTCCTGTTTTCGTGCTTCCCATTGCCCTGGCCGCGGGCTTCATGGGCGGTTATATCGCCGTGAATATCACCACGGTTTTGCAGCTCTCCACGCCCAGCGAAATCCGGGGCCGGGTGTTCGGCCTGCTGGGCATGGTGGCGGGCAGCCTCACGCCCATCGCCATGGGGCTGTCGGGCGTCATCGCCGACGCGCTCAATCAAAATATCCCCTTGATTTTTATGGTCTCCGGGGGTATCATGGTGTTGCTCTCCATTCTGGTGGCCCTGCTGCCCCAGACCCGCCAACTGTTGGCTTATGAACCCACTCCCGATGAAAAAATCGGGCCCCCAGGCCCTCCATCGAGCCAGGCAACCGTGACGCCCCCCTCCACCCTGCCGTTCTAACCATGCCCAAGTGGTTCCTCATCCCCAAACCCAATCCAGCCGCTGCACTGCGGCTTATTTGCTTCCCCTATTCGGGCGCGTCCGCGTCCATCTACTTCGATTGGGCGAACATCCTGCCCCCCAGCATCGAGGTGGCCGCGGTGCAGTTGCCCGGTCGGGCCAATCGTTTGGCCGAGCCTTTGCTCACCGACATGGCCTCCGTCATCGAAGGCGTCATGTCCGAGCTACCCGCGCTGCTGGACCGGCCCTTCGCCCTGTTTGGGCACAGTCTGGGTGCACAGGAGGCGTTCGAGACGGCGTTGGCCTTACGGCGAGCGGGCCTGCCCCTGCCCGAACGCCTCTTTGTCTCGGGCCATGGCGCGCCCCACGCCGAAGACCCAGACAAACTGCTGCTCCACCGTCTGGATGATGAGGAGATGGTGCGGGAATTGAAGAAGATGAACGGCATGGCTCCGGAGATCTTGGAAAACCAGGAGCTCATGCAATTGCTCCTTCCCATCCTCCGGGCCGATTTCACCATCTCCGAGACTTACGAATACTCGCCTGAACCGCCGCTGGATTGCCCGATTTCAGCGTATAGCGGCCTGCAAGACCGCTACGTCACCCGGGAGCAGATGATGGCTTGGAAGGAGCTCACCACGGGCGATTTCCGCCTGCGCATGTTCCCGGGCGATCACTTCTATCTCAACACATCCAAGATGTTGTTGCTGCAAGCCCTGGCCCGGGATCTCGACTCGGTCATGCGTCAGATATAATTGGATCGTTGCTTTTCCGAACGCATTTCTTCATCCGTCCTTGTTATCAACCCCACCTGCATTCACTCATCCTGCAAAGAGGAGGTTTACCATGTCCTGGGACGATCGCGAAGACACCACCATCTATCGTGTCGTTGTCAATCACGAGGAGCAATACTCCATCTGGCCCGTGGATCGGGAAATCCCTCTGGGCTGGCGAGATGCAGGCAAGCAGGGCAGCAAGCAGGAATGCCTGGATTACATCAAGGAAGTGTGGACGGACATGCGCCCGCTGAGCCTGCGCAAGAAGATGGAAGCGCAGGCCGCCTGACGGCCCATGATCCCCTGGCAGCCGTCCCCGTCTCGTCCAAGGCTGGAGGCAAACCAAGTCCATCTCTGGCGCGTCTCGCTGGCCCGACCGCCCATTCCGCTGGACATGTTGTGGCGGGTGCTGACCCCGGACGAGGTGGAGCGGGCGCAGCGCTACCGATTCGAACGGGATCGACAACGATTCGTGGCGGCCAGAGGGATGTTGCGCGTCATCCTGACCCGCTACACCGGTCTCCCTCCCGCGGCCATCCATTTCGAGACGGAAGACCACGGCAAGCCCTGGCTGCCATCTCATCCTCAACTGGCCTTCAACGCCTCGGACAGCGGCGAGTGGATGGCCCTGGGCGTGACGTTGGAGCGCTTGATTGGCGTGGACATCGAGCAGGTGCGGGAGGATGTGGCCACGCTGGAGATCGCGGAGCGCTTCTTCTCACCGCGCGAAGTGGCGGCGTTGCGGGCGCTGCCCCCCGACGAACAAACGCCCGCTTTCTTTCGTTGCTGGACGCGCAAAGAGGCCTTCATCAAGGCGATTGGTGAAGGCCTCTCCTATCCTTTAGACAAATTCGATGTAACCTTGGGCCCCGATAGTCAGGCCCAATTGCTCTTTGTGGAGGGCGAACCGGAAGCGCCCCAACGCTGGTGGATGATCGACTTTCCCATTGACCGGGGATATGCCGGGGCGGCGATGGCCGAACAGCCGGTAGAATCGGTGGTCTATTTCGCCTGGGATGGGCGTTAATCCTTGCGCATGCGACGGAAGGTGAAAACCGAAGCGCCAATGAAGAACGCGCCTGTCAGGGCGATGAGCAGGGTGACACCCAGCGTAATGTTGCGGCGGGCCTGAAGCTGCTTGAGATTCACCGTGGTGGGAATGTTCCAACCCCGCAGGGGCTGCGTGTCATCCAACACCGTGGCGGGGAAGGTGCTGTTATCTCCTGTGCCGAAACGGATTCCCACTTGATTGCGGCAATCCACACCAGGAGTCTGACTATCGGGCGGGAGCTGACTGAGGTCCACGCTCCATTCGATGTATTGATTGACTCGCTGTCCCTGATTGGCGTTGCCAGGAGTATAGAAATTCTGATCGCCGGTGACAATGTAAAGGGTATCGTTTCCTGGAAAATACGAAATCAACCGATCCTCGGGCTCCTCATCCACCCCATCGTTATCGCAGTCGATAGAAGCGACAGCCGTGCGATTGGAATCGGCGTTAAGCGCGGGGGAGGCAGCCAATTCCATCAGGAAATAGAGGGTGTTGCCGCCATTGCCCGTAGCCACCCATGCCTGGACAAT
>CAZDCN010000230.1:0-4762 GCA_964503945.1 uncultured Caldilineales bacterium | reverse complement strand
GTGGTTGCCAAAGCCTTTTCGCAAGTGACGCCAATGTTTATTTTCAAAGCAGGAGCTCGCCATGTTCAATCACGAATCCACCCAGAACGGCTCCCCGGCCGAACAGGTCACCCTCAGCCGCAGCCTCTCCCTGTTCACCATCACCATGATCGGCGTCGGCGCCATGATCGGCGCCGGGATTTTCGTGCTCACCGGCATCGCCGCGGGCGTGGCCGGGCCCGCGCTGGTGCTGGCCTTCGCGCTCAACGGCCTGGTGGCCTTGCTCACCGCATCCGCCTACGCGGAGCTGGGGTCCGCCTTCCCCGAAGCGGGCGGCGGCTATCTGTGGGTAAAGGAGGGCTTGGGCGGAGGCCACGGCTTTCTGGCGGGGTGGATGAGCTGGTTCGCCCACGCGGTGGCGGGCAGCCTCTACGCGCTGGCCTTCGGGCGATTCACGGTGGAGCTCATGGACATGGCGGGCCTGCCCGACTTCGGTCTCTCCATCCACATGCGCACCCTCCTCCTGATGACCCTGGTCATCTTCGCGTTCACCTACATCAACTACCGCGGCGCTTCGGAAACGGGAACGGTGGGAAACATCATCACCATCACGAAGATCGTGATTCTGGCCCTGTTCATCCTCTTCGGCGTCCTGGCCATGCTCCGCACCGAAGCCTGGCATGAGCGCTTCACCACCGAGTTCCTGCCCAACGGCTTTTTGGGCGTGCTCATGGCCATGGGACTGACGTTCATCGCGTTCGAGGGATATGAGATCATCGCCCAGTCGGGCGAGGAGGTCATCAACCCCCAACGCAATGTGCCCCGGGCCATCTTCTACTCCATCCTCATCGCGGTGGGCATCTACATCCTGGTCAGCATCACGGCCATCGGCGCCACCACGCCCCCCGCGGGCATGAAGGTGTGGGATTATCTGGCGGAGAAAAAGGAGATCGCGGTGGTGGAAGTGGCGCAGCAAACTTTTCCCTGGGGGATCGGCGGCATCGTGCTGTTGATCAGCGGTCTGGTTTCCACCATGTCCGCGCTCAACGCCACCACCTACTCCTCCTCCCGGGTCTCCTTTGCCATGGGCCGGGTGCGCAATCTCCCCCACTTTTTCTCCAAGATCCATCCCAAACGCCACACACCCCATGTCGCGGTGATCATCTCCGGCGCGCTGATGCTGATCATGGCCTGGTCCCTGCCCATCGAGGAGGTGGCCGCGGCCGCGGACGTCATGTTCCTGCTGTTGTTCTTGCAGGTGAACGTGGCGGTGATGACGTTGCGCCATAAAATGCCCGAGTTGGAGCGGGGCTGGCTCATCCCCTGGTTTCCTCTCATCCCCATCCTGGCCATCCTGGCCAACGCGGGGCTGGCGCTCTTCCTCTTCTTCTACAGCCCCCGGGCCTGGGTGACGGCCATCGGCTGGATCGTGGCGGGCATGCTGGCCTACTACATCCATTTCCGCAATGTGGAGTTGAAGGAAAAACCAAAAGAGATTTTGCTGGAAGAGGTGGTCGCCCTGAGCGCGGACTACTCGGTGTTGGTGCCCGTGACCACGGTGGAACAAGCTCACAAGCTGGGCCGCATCGGGGCCATGCTCGCGGCCGCGAATCAAGGTGAGGTGTTGGCGCTGCATGTGGTGCATGTGCCGCCCCAATTGACGTTGGGCGAGGGCCGCGTGCTGCTGAAGGAAGGGCGGAAGTATCTCGACGCGGTCATCGAAGAAGCCCACAAATTCGATGTGCCCGTGCACACCCTCATCCGCATCGGGCGCAAGGTGCACGAAGCCATCCGCCAGACCGTGGACGAGAACGCATCCGACATCATCGTGCTGGGTTGGCCCGGCTACACCAACACCGCGGGCAAAATCTTTGGATCGGTCATCGATCCGCTGGTGGACAATCCCCCCACCGACATTGCCATTGTCCGGTATCAACGCGACACCGACGAACATCCCATCCGCTCCATTTTCGTGCCCGTCGCGGGCGGCCCCAACAGCCGCCGGGCCGTGCGCCTGGCCGTGCAACTGGCTCAAGTCTCCCTGGACGGCCCCACCCAGGTCACGTTGGCCCATGTCATCCCCCCCAACGCCACCCAGGCCCACCGCGTCAGCGCCCAGAAGATCTTCAACTACACCCTGGAAGGATTGGATTATCCCCATGTGGAGACAACGTTGATCGCGGGCGAAAAGGTGGCCGAGACCATCATCGCCCACGCCAAAGACTATGATCTCGTGGTCATCGGAGCCACCGAGGAGCCGCTGTTCAAGAACCTGCTGGTGGGGAACATCGCCGAAGAGGTGGCCAACCACGCGGGCGTGACCACCATCATGGTCAAGCGACGCAGCAGCCGCCTTCATTCCGTCCTCCGCCAGACGGTGCTCATGCCCACCACGGGCGAGGAGATCAACGTCAAGCGCGGCGGCGACTGAGCCGCGTTTGCACCCTCCCCCACGAAGCTCTATAATTGAAACCAGTGGCATGTAAGCTTCTGCACCGACATCGCCGAGGGTCCTCCTGTACACTGGGGCTATCATTCTCTTCGCAAGCCTTCCAGCCCTTCAACCCTCGATGATCGATCTGCAAGTGTACGTGAAAACCGCATGTGCGTCCTGCGCCCGCAGCCGCGCCCTGGCCCGCGAAATCGCCCGCGAATTCCAGCAGGTGCAGGTGGAAATCATCGAAATCGAGGCGTTGGCCGCCCAGGACTGGCCCGAGGCCGTATTCGCCACCCCCACCTGGCTGTGGAACGGACGCCGCTACTGCCTGGGCACGCCCGATCCCGTCTTACTGCGCAACGCCATCGCGCACAGCCTCAGCCAATCCTCCAACACATCCTCTCCGAAGGGCTTATTATGAACGAAAAAATCCATCATCTCACCACCATGGAGCTGTTCCAGGGCCTTTCGCCACAGGATCAAGAAGAGTTGGACCGAATGACCACCATGACCACGGTGCGCAAGGGCAAGATCTTCTATCGCCCGGAGGACCGCGGGGAGGTCATCTTCATCCTGAAAAAGGGCGCGGTCCAGCTCTACCGCATCTCGCCCGAAGGCAAAAAGCTGGTCATCTACACCCTGAACGACGGCTCCATGTTCGGGGAAATGAGCCTGCTGGGCCAGCGCATGCACAACACCTTCGCTGAGGCCATCACCGATTGCACCATCTGCGTCATGAGCCGCAACGACCTGGAGCGCCTTATTCTCACCCGGCCCCAGATCGCGATCCGCATCCTGGAGATCACAGGCAATCGTCTGCGCGAGACCGAAGCGCAGCTCGAAGCCCTGGCCTTCAAGAGCATCCCCGCGCGGCTGGCCGCGCTGTTGCTGCGATTGGCCCGGGATGGAGATGAGGTGACGGGCCTGACTCACCAGGACCTGGCGGAGATGATCGGCACCTATCGCGAAACCACCACCCAGACCCTGAACGACATGAAAGCCCAGGGCATCGTGGCCATCGGTCGGCGCCGGATCACCATCCTGGACAAGGAAAAGCTGGCCGAGATCGCGAATCGTTGAGCGGATGAATTGGCGAGACGGGGCCCTGCACATCCTCACCTGGTGGTGGCGGCTGACCCGGCCCTGCACCATCGGCGTGCGGGGCATCGTCCTGAACGAGGCGGGAGAGATGCTCCTGGTGCGGCACAGCTACGGCGGCCGCCAATGGTTTCTGCCCGGCGGCGGGCATCGCGGGGACGAAAGCCCCGATGAAACCCTGGTGCGGGAGATGCAGGAGGAGACGGGGCTGGAGGTGCGCATCACCGGGCTGACGGGCGTCTACCTGGACTCGGGCCAATACAAACGGGATCATATCTACATCTTCACCTGCCGGGTGACGGGGGGTGACCTGCGTCTGGTGGGGGGCGAGATCGAGGCCATCCGCTGGTTCCCGCCCGACCGCCTCCCCCCCAACCGCATGCCCGGCATGGATCGCATCCTACGCGATTGGCGCGAGGGCGTTGTCGGTTATGGAAGGCTCCGCTGAAAAACCCATGCGCCTCTTGTTCGACGCCCGCGTCATCCAGGATCACTTCCCCGGCATCGGGCGCTACGCCTTCAACCTCCTGGACGCGCTGGCCCCCCTGCTGGAGGGCGAAATCTTAGCCCTGGTGGATGAACGCGCGGCCAACACCCGCTACGACCTGACCCGCCTCGCCCGCCATCCCAACATTGCGCTCATCCCCACCGCCATCCCCATCTTCCACCCCCGCAGCCAGACCCGCCTGCCGGGCCTCATGCGCAGCCTCCATCCCCACCTGGTCCATTTCCCCTACAACGTCCGCCCCCTGCGCATCCCCCTGCCCACAATCCTCACCCTCTACGACGTCATTCCCCGCCGCTTCCCCGCCTACTATCCCCGGAGCGCCCGCTGGAAGATCGAGCTCATCCAGCGCCTGGCCATCCGCAGCTCCCGGGGCTTCGTCGCCATCTCCCGCTCCACCGCCCGGGATTTCAGTGCGTTGTATGGGATTCCCGCCCAGCGCATCGCAGTGACGCCCCTGGCTCCCGACCCCATCTTCTATCCCCGCCCGCCGCAGGCGTTGACCGCCTTTCGCAATGAAAAGGGGCTGACCCGGCCCTATCTCCTCTATCTCGGTTCCAACAAACCCCACAAGAACCTGCCGCGGCTGGTGCGGGCCTGGGCCCGGGCCCGGCAACAGGGCCTGGATGAGGACGCCTGGTTGGTGATTGCCGGGCATTGGGACCCCCGCTATCCCCAGGCGCGGGAGCTGGCCCGAGCTTTGGGCGTCGAGGCGAGCGTGCGGTTCCTGGGCCCGGTTGCGG
>CAZDCN010000229.1:2044-4766 GCA_964503945.1 uncultured Caldilineales bacterium | reverse complement strand
GGATGGCGATGGCGTAGACCCGGGGGGCGTACTGCTTGATCATGCAGGCGCAGGCTTCGGGATCGCCCCGCTTGAGGGCTTCGACCAGGGAAGCCTCATCGGGATAAATGTCGAGATCGATCTCAAGTCCAGTCATTGGATGCAACTCGTGGGGATTGCGTTACCCATGCAGGGGTGGGGTGGCCTTTCATCATACCGTATCCCCGTGGAAAATGGAAAAACCGGGCATTATTCGGTTTTCCGAAACGGCTCCAACGCCCCTCGCAATTGCGCCAACACCAGCCCATCGGTGGGGAAAGCCAGAGGCCCGGGGATGGCGTCCAGCGGGAACCAGGCGACCCGGTCGAGATCATCGCCCGCGCGCAGCTCGCCCCCTGTGATCTCGCATCGAAACCACACGCCCACCGTGTGCTGGGCCGGGTTGTGAAAGTTGGAATGCACGGCCACGACCTCGCCCACGCGCACTTCCAGGCCCGTCTCCTCCCGGCACTCCCTGCGCGCGGCCTCGCGGATGTCCTCATCCCATTCCACGTGCCCGCAGGGGATGCACCATGTTCCCGGATAGGAGCTGTGCGGCGCGCGACGCCCCAGCAATATCCTGTCACCATCCAGGATCACCGCGGCCACGCCCGCGGTGGGATTGCGAAAGTGGATGAACCCACACACAGGGCAGGCCATGCGCACGCGGCCCCCTTTTTCAATCGGCATGAGCGGGGCCGCGCAGTAGGGGCAGTAGCGAAATGGCCCGCTCGCGAGGCTGGTTGATCTTCGCTGTTTCATTGTGTAAAATAAAATAGGCGTTAAAGTCTTCCTTCGCCATTCATCACGCTCCCACGTTGCAGGAGAAGCATCATGGAAGTCATCAAGGTTTCAGCGCGTTCCCGCTCCACCGCGGTGGCCGGGGCCATTGCTGGCGTCATTCGCGATCATCGCTATGCGGAAGTGCAGGCCATCGGCGCCAGCGCGGTGAATCAGGCGGTGAAAGCGGTGGCTATCGCCCGGGGCTATTTGCAGGAGGACGGCATCTCCATCGCCACCATTCCGGTGTTCGTTGAGGTGGATATTCAGGGGTTGGAGCGCACGGCCGTGAAACTGGTGGTGTGGACCGTGGATCGCGGCAGTTTGCCGGAACAGCTTCTGGAGCTGTTCGAAGCGGAACAGGCGTCCAAGGATGGGGCGCTTTCGGAAGAGGCGGCGACCGCGACAGCCGAGGAATAGTCGGCCCGCGTGGTTGGGCCTTTATGGACGGGCGTTGGCGAGGAACCGTCGCCAGCCATCATCATGTTCGCCGGGGCGGAAGGGGAGGTATAGGGTCGCGCGTTGGAGCAGATCGCCATAGCGTTCACGGATCAGGGGACCGATGTCCTCCCATGTTCCTGTGACCGCGAATGCGTCCACCATGGCGTCGGAGATAAGCGGGGGCATGTCGGCCCATTGTTTGCGCACGGCCAGTTTGCCCAGCCGATCCCCGATCTCGCCCCAGCCGTGTTGCTCCAACACCGGGCGATAGGAGGGGGTGGAGGCGTAGAACGCGATCTGGGCCCGCACTTCTTCCCGTCGCCGGGCCCGTTCCTGCTCCGAATCGCCCACGATGGCGAACACGGTGGTGCTGAAGACCACATCTTCCACGCGCCGGCCCGCTTTCTCGGCCCCCGCGGCCACCCAGGGGCGGATGCGCTCCCGCAGGTAGGCCACCGTGTGGAAGGGGTGGACGTGGAAGCCGTCGCACAGCTCGCCCGCCAGCTCGCACAGCCGCCGATTGACGCCGGCGATGTAGATGGGGATGTCGGGGTGGGCGATGGGGCCGGGGTTGAAGAAGGGGGACATGAGGGTCATCTTGTAGAATTCGCCCCGGAAGTTGAGGCGCTCCCCCTCCTGCCACGCCCGCCAGATGTGCTTCAGCGCCAGGATGTATTCCCGCAGCCGGGCTGCGGGCTTGCTCCAGGGCATGGCGAAGCGCCGCTCGATGTGGGGTTTGATTTGCGTGCCCAGGCCCAGGATGAAGCGTCCCTCCGCATAGCGGGCCAGGTCCCAGGCCACGTAGGCCATGTGCATGGGGCTGCGGGCGAAGGCCACGGCGATGGCCGGGCCCAGTTCGACGCGTTGGGTGTGTTCGGCCACCAGGGCCAGTTGGGGGAAGGGATCGTGGCGGGTTTCGGGCGCCCAGACCGCATCGAAGCCCAGGGCCTCCGCGGCCCGACTGGTCTCGCGAATCTGGGTGAGGGTGTCGGCTTCGAGGACGATATCGAATTTCATGGGGAAAATCCTGTGGAAAACCTGTGGGGATTGTGGAAAAACCGGGGAAAAGCTGTGAGTGGCAGGTGGAATCGCTATCGAATCTCGATTGAATCTCAATGACTTGGTCGCGGGCGACCTGGACCCGTGAATCGTAAAGACGTGCTGCGTAAAGCTCTTACGTTTTGCGCATCACGCTTTACGTCTGCGGTCATTCGGCCAACATTGGCTTTGGGCGCATCTCCGCAACCGACGCCATCAGATGTCTACGTCACAGTATCCCACAACCGACGGTCGCGAACAAGAATTTGCCTTCTCGATACAGGAATGGGTATAATACCCCTCGATACAAGCGCCGGGGCCCATGCACGCGTGGGGCGTTTTTGCGCGTGAAAAAGAATTGGCGGCGTTAGGAAAACGGTGTCAGCGACAACGTTGGCCGATAGTAATGCGTAAAGGCGTAAAGCGTAAAACGTAATGCGTAAAA
>CAZDCN010000229.1:0-1944 GCA_964503945.1 uncultured Caldilineales bacterium | reverse complement strand
GCGTAAAACGTAATGCGTAAAAACGCACGCCATCACGCAATACGCAATACGCATTACGAATTACGAATTACGAATTACGCATTACGCATCACGGATTGCCATTTTAACCGCCACGCCCGTTTGATTTGCCCATTGTCATCAACCAACCATCATGTCATCCACCCATCCCATCATCGACTTCGACCTGAAGGAAACCCTGGCCCGCAACCGCCTGGCGGGGCTATGGCGGCTGCTGCGCGGGTATTATCTGCGCTTCATCGTGGCCAACCTCGCGGTGGGCGTGTCCGCGTTCTCCCGCACCGCCACCTACATCCTCATCGGCTTCTATGTGGACCAGGTGCTGGGCAAGGGCGCGTCGTGGAGAGCGCTGCTGCTGGCGGCCCTGGCCTTCATCGGGCTGGCCCTGGCCCAGGGCGGGTTCACCTTCCTCAGCGGCTATCTGGCCAGCCAGACCGCGGAGGGCATCGCCCTGCGCCTGCGCAATTACCTCTACGACCACATCCAACGCCTGAGCTTCAGCTATCACGACAAGACCAAGACGGGCGAGCTCATCCAACGGGCCACCTCAGACGTGGAGGCGGTGCGGCGGTTCTATCAGGACCAGGCCATGAGCATCGGCCGCATTCTACTGCTGTTCGTCATCAATTTCGCGGCCATCTGGCGCATCGACGCCCGGCTGGCGCTGATTTCGGTGGTGGCCGTGCCCGCGCTGGTGCTGATCTCCTACGCGTTCTTCAAGCGCATTCGCGACCAATATGAGCGCCGCCAGGAGCAGGACGCGGTGGTCTCCACCCGGCTGCAGGAGAACCTGACGGGCGTGCGGGTGGTGAAAGCCTTCGCCCGCCAGCCCTACGAGATGGCCCGCTTCGACCGGGAAAGCCACTTTCTCTATCGACTGGGGCGACGCCTCATCTTCTGGCACGCCCTGTTCTGGCCTTCCTCCGACCTCATCGCCAGCGGTCAGATGCTCACCGGCTATGTGGTGGGCGGGCTCATGGCCATCAACGGAACCATCACCATCGGCGACTACCTGGCCTACATCGGCATGCTCATCTACATCATCTGGCCTATGCGCAACCTGGGCCGGGTCATCGTGCAGACCTCCACGGCCCTGGTCTCCTACGACCGGGTGGCCACCATCATCCGGGAGGAGAAGGAGCCGCTGGAGGCGGGCGATTATCGGCCCGAGGGTGACGCGGCGGGCGACATCCGCTTCGAGCATGTGGGCTTCGCCTACGAAGGCGAGGAGGAGGCCATCCCCGTGCTCCACGACATCAGCTTCCACGTGAAGCCGGGACAGACCGTGGCCCTGCTGGGCGCGTCCGGCTCGGGCAAAACGACCCTGGTTAATTTGCTGCCCCGCTTCTACGATTACACGGAGGGCCGCATCCTGCTGGACGGAGTGGAGCTGAAGCGCTATCCCCGCCGCTATCTGCGGAGTCAGATGGCGTTCGTGGAGCAGGAGCCCTTCCTCTTCTCCCGCACCATCCGCGAGAACATCGCCTACGGCGTGGATCGGGAGGTGAGCGAGGAGGAGATCGTCGCTGCGGCCCAAGCCGCGGCCATCCACGACAGCATCATGCGCTTCCCCGAGGGCTACGACACCCTGGTGGGGGAGCGGGGGGTGACCCTGTCGGGCGGGCAGAAGCAGCGCATCGCCATCGCCCGGGCCATCCTGCGGGACCCCCGCATCCTCATTTTGGATGACGCCACCAGCTCGGTGGACGCGGAGACCGAGGAGCTCATCCAGCAGGCCCTGTTCCGGCTGATGGAGGGCCGCACCAGCTTCGTCATCGCCCACCGCTTCCAGACGGTGATGCACGCGGACCTGATCATCGTGCTGGATCACGGGCGCATCGCGCAGATGGGCACCCACGAAGAACTCATCCGGCAGCCGGGCTTCTACCGCGACATCTACGAGCTCCAGTCGAAGATCGACGAGGC
>CAZDCN010000228.1:0-4770 GCA_964503945.1 uncultured Caldilineales bacterium | reverse complement strand
CCACCATCACCGTGGGCTATATCACATCCATGATCTTCGGCATGTGGTTCGCCTACTTTGGGCATAATTTTATCATGCATGGGCTCTTTATCTTTGGCCAATCGCTGGTGTTTTTCGCCGGGGTCTTGTTGGCTGTAGCGTTGTGGCCCTGGCGAAGCGAATACCGCCTGCCCAAGGATTCGCCTTACGCCAAACTGGGCGCGTTGGATCTGGAGCGGGTGGCATTCTTCGTAATGACAGTGGCCACGCTGGGGTCGGCCATCTATGGGGCGGTGGCGGGCGCCAATTTCGGCAATGGATTTGAGCTGTTTCTGGCCGAAGACGCCATCCGCGAGGTGGAGAAAACCAAACTGGAGCTGGCCGTCATCGGCCATTTGCACATCATGCTCACCCTGATTGCCGTGGCCATCATGCTCATCGTGGGGCGCTGGGTGGATTTTAAGGGGCGGCTGCATACTTGGGCCATGTGGCTGACCATCATCGGCACCATGATCATCACTGCTGGGGTGTGGATCATCGTCGTCTATCGGGCCATTGCCCACATCATCATCAATGTGGGGTCCCTGCCCGTGCTCCTGGCGTCGTTACTGCTCACCATCTTCACCTGGCGCAAGCTCATCCATGTGGGCCTGGCGAAAAAGGGCATTCCCAGAGATCAGGCCGGTTTCGGCCAGAAGCTCTCGGCCATGCTCCATGATCCTCTGCCGTGGGGAGCCACCTGGCAGATGATGTTCATGAACGCGGTGGTGACCGCCATCGGCATCTTCATGGCCATCAAGCTGGATGAAGTGGTGCGCAAATGGCCCTGGCGGGAGGAGCGGGTGACCCTGACCGGGCACTGGCACGTGCTTTCGGGCATCATCGCCACCATCATCCTGCTCTACTACGCGGATCTGGCCGGGGTGAAAGGCAAGGCCCGGCAGTGGTTGGGTTGGACGGTGATCGTCGCCTCGGATGTCGCCTTCGCAGCCGTGGCTATGTTTTCCACCAAGCGCCTGTATGTCAGCGAATCTCAGCAGCAGCCCCTGGTCAATGTGCTTATGTTGCTGACCGACGCGGGCTTGTTTCTGGTGTTGCTGGCGCTGGGCGTCTTCCTGGCCTGGCGGCTGGTAGATCTTTTCCGAGGCGAAGGCCGTTGGAAGAAAGAGCTGGAAAACCCCGAACTCGACGTCATCGGCAAGGAGGTGGAAGCATGACCCGCCCCATGTTGCTCTTATCCCTGCTTTTCCTCATCGCCCTGGCTGCGACCGGTTGCAGCGCCCAGGCCTCGCCCGCGAGCCCGCCCCCCGCCTTTGATACGGGCGTGGATCCCAACGCCTGGGCGCAAGTTCCCGCCGGGGAGTTTTTGGCAGGCCTCCACAACGAGGAAGCCACGGTGGAGGCCGATTTCGAGATCATGGTCACCGATGTCACCAACGCCCAGTTCGCCCAGTTTCTCAACGATGCGCTGGCCGATGGCAGCGTTCAGATGGCCGAGGAAGGCGTGGTGGGCTATTATCCCGGCGATCCTTTCGACGGCTACAAGCACGAAGAGAAGATCGAGGCCGGCGATTGGCTGCTCTTCCCCGCGGGAAATCCCGACGCCCGCATCCAGGAGGAAGATGGGGTCTTTGTGGTTCAGCCAGGTTATGAAAATCATCCCGTCACCATGGTGACCTGGTTTGGCGCCCGCGCCTATTGCATGTACTACGGCTGGCGTCTGCCTCTGGAGAAGGAATGGGAGAAAGCGGCCCGGGGCGAGGATGGCCGCGCCTTTCCCTGGGGTGATGAGATCGGGGAAACCAACGCCAACTACTACAAAAGCAGAGACCCCTTCGAACGGCCCAACACCCCCGGCGATACGACGCCCGTCGGCTTTTACAATGGCAAAACCTACGACGGTTTCCAAACGATGAATTCGCCCAGCCCCTACGGGCTCTACGACATGGCGGGCAATGTGTGGCAATGGACGGGCGACGACTATCCCAAGACCCATTACCGCTACCTGCGCGGGGGCAGCTTCATGGACTACGCCTATAACCTGCGAAGCTGGACCCGCAACAGCGCCGGACCCGATTATTTCAGCATCGCGGTGGGCTTCCGCTGCGCCCGCTAAAGGAGGAGGATGATGACTCAGCGGCTACGCCTTTACCTCTCCCTGATCAAGAGCATGCAGACCGCGCTCCTACTCATCACCGGCGTGGTGGGATATCTCAGCGTGGGACATGAGCTTGCCGGCAGGGAGTGGGAGCTGGTGGGAGTGGCTGGCAGCCTCTTTTTGGCCATCAGCGGCTCGACCGTACTGAATATGTGGCGCGATCGGGATATCGACGCCCGCATGGACCGCACCTGCCTGCGCCCATTGCCTGCGGGCCGGGTGTCCCCTACCGAAGCGCTGTTGTTGGGCGTGTTCTTGACGGCCGCAGGCGTGGTCTGGGCTCTGACCATCTCTTCCCTGTTTGGAACCATCGTTTTCGCTGGGTTCTTCTTTGATGTGGCGGTATACACCCTCTGGCTGAAGCGGCGCACGCCCTGGTCTATCCTCTGGGGAGGCGTCTCGGGCGCCATGCCCCTGCTGGCCGGAAGGAGTCTGGCCCTGGGCCATATCGATCTCATCGGCCTGTTGTTGGCCGCGGCCATCATCTTCTGGATTCCCACCCACATTCTCACCTTCGCCATGCGCCATGCCGAGGATTACGCCCGGGCGGGCGTGCCCACGGTGCCAGGCGTCTACGGCTTCCGCTTCGCCCGCTTGCTCATCGCCATCTCCAGCTTCCTGGCCTCCGCGACCATCCTCACGGCCGCGTGGGGCGTGGGCGTCACCGCAGGCGGGCTTTCGGTTATCCTCGTGCTCTCCGCCGCCCTGCTCATCCTCGCCCTCACCAGCGTGCTGCGGCCTTCACAGAAACGCAATTTCCAGCTCTTCAAATTCGCTTCCATTTTCATGCTGATCAGCATGCTGATCATCGCGTTCTGAGGAGGAACGTTATGCTTGGTAAACTGCTGCGCATTTTCGCCATTATTCTATTGGGACTCACTTCGGCCTTGATGGTGTTGGGCGGCATCGGCACCATCTGCATCGCGTTCTGGCCCGAGAAATACGAATCCCTGGCTATGATGGCTCCTTACAAGCCCATCTATCAGGTCGCGGCCATCACCACCATCATCGGCGGCCTGCTGGGCTTCTGGATCACTATCCGTCTGCGTAAATTCACCGAACGTAACCACCTGTATGCCGTGCTCATCCTGTTGCTGAGCCTGGCCACGGCTGGGGTGAAAATGTATTTCTCCAACAAGGTGCGGGGCAGCGTGGCGCCCACCAACATCCGTTTCGATGTCACCGTGGCCGTGCTGATCTATTTCCTCATCCTACGCATTCCCGGCCTGTGGGAAAAGGTGCGGCGTCAGGCGCAGCCTGGGGATGACGGAAATGCAGGCTTGGCTGCGGCCGCGATCATTGCGGGAGCGCTGGCTCTGACTGTGCAATACTGGGCTGGACCCGTGCATGTCATCCGCGGCGTTAATTACGCGGATATCTGGCATACACAGCTTTTCATCTTGGGCTGGACCCTGATTCTGGGGGGGGCATGCTGGCTAGCGCGGGTATGGCTTCGACGCGCTCCCGCGCTTCGGGCGCTACGTCAGACCACCACCCCGGGCCCGATTGGCTGACGCCGGACGTCTTCTTTATCACCCCGCGGGGTGATTTTTTGACCAGCTGCGACGGTTATGTGACGCATGTCATATAACCGCCACGACATCCCTGTTAACCTGAAATCAGAAACTCACGCGATCTGCCATAATAGATCGCGCCTGCTGTCCAAAACCATACACTATGCTTAACAAAGGAGGAGTAAGTCACATGAAGCGCACCCTAATGATTGTTCTGTTGCTGGCGGCTATGCTGGTCCTGGCGGCTTGCGGCGGCGGCGAACAGGCCCCCGCGGTGGACGTGGACGCCACGGTGTCCGCGGTGCAAGCGGACGCCGACGCCAAGGTGGAAGCCGCGCTAAAAGCGGCTGAAGCC
Source organism: uncultured Caldilineales bacterium (assembly GCA_964503945.1). Taxonomy (GTDB): domain Bacteria; phylum Chloroflexota; class Anaerolineae; order J102; family J102; genus M2005. The sequence continues at coordinate 764 of CAZDCN010000228.1, read as the reverse complement.
ACAGTTGAGGCCGCCCAGAAGATGGTGGAAGAGGCCAAAATGCAGGCTGAAGAGTCGATGAAGGCCGAAGCGGGGACTGAAGAGCCCGCCAAGGAAGAGAAGGCTATGGAGGAGATGCCCGACCCGGTGGCCGCCATCAAGAAGGCGGGCTGCACTGCCTGTCATGTCGTCCCTGGATTTGACGAGGGCGGCAACCTGGGGCCGGATTTGACCAACATCGCCGATCGGGCGGACAAGGCCTATGTGGTCGAGTCGATGGTCGATCCCGACGCTGTCAAGGTGAAAGATTGCCCTGCGGGCCCCTGCACTGCCATGCCCCCCATGTTGGGGACCCTCACCGAGGCGGAGATCGACGCCGTGGCCGATTATCTCATGAGCGGGGGCAAGATGCCCGCGGGTGAGGGTGAGGCCGCCATGGGTGAAGCCACCCCGGCGCCTGCTGAACAGCCCGCCCAAGAGGGTTTGCTTACCGATGAGGAATTCGAGAAGGCCAAGGGCATCTTCTTCGACCGCTGCGCCGGCTGCCATGGCGTGCTGCGCAAGGGCGCCACGGGCAAAAACATCACCCCCGAAGCCCTGGCCGAACGAGGTCGCGATCTCAACTTCATCAAGAACATCATCACCAACGGCTTTGGCGGCATGCCCGCCTGGGGCAAGTTGGGCATCCTCAACGATGAAGAGATCGACCTGATGGCCCGCTATGTCCTGTCCCCCGTGCCCGAGCCGCCAACATGGACATTCGAGGATATCAAAGACTCTTGGGT
>CAZDCN010000227.1:0-4797 GCA_964503945.1 uncultured Caldilineales bacterium | reverse complement strand
GCCTGCTCCACATCGAACTGCCCAAGCGCCACATCCTCTTTGCCGAAAGCATCGTGGGGCAGATCGACGAGCTGCTGGGCAAGCGGGCCTGGTTCATGATGTTCCCCCTGCCCTTCATGGAGGTGGAAAGCTCGTGGATGCGGCCCGTGGCCTATCGCCCGCCCGAGGGCATGGACGAAGAGGCATTCTTTGACCTGATGGACAACGTCGAGGTGCTGGACTTCACCCTGCCCTTCAGCGTGCAGACCCCGCAGTGGGCCAATTACGAGCCCCTGGTGGTGAAATACGTCAAACGCGTGGGCGGACAGGCCTTCGGCAAGGGCCGCAACACCTCTATCTGCACCGCCAGCTTCCATCTGGCCACCCACATGGATGGCGAAATTCACTTCTGGTCCCGAGGCCGCACCATCGGCCAGGTGCCGCTGGATTACTGGATGGGGCCTGGCGCCATCGCCGACATCTCCCACCTGGTCACCGATCTGGACGTGTACACGCCCGAGATGATCGAGAGCGTGGTGGAGGTGCGCGAGGGCGATATCCTGCTCATCAAGACCGGGTTCCACAAATATGGCTGGAACAGCCCCGACTCCGACGAATTCCGCTACATGGTGCGGCATCCCGGCCCCTCGCCCGATTTCTCCGATTGGGCCATCGAGAAGAAGATCAAGTGGCTGGGCATCGATGCGGTGAGTCAGGACCACCCCATGAACACGATTCAGCGCATCTGGCATCCCAAGACCTTCGAGGAGGCCAACGCCAAACTCAAGGCCAAATTCGGCAAGGATTGGGATGAGATGTTCCCGCTGGACAAATACTATCAGGACACCCACCTGAATCTCTTCCCCAAGGGCATCGTCCACGCCGAAAACCTGGGCAAAGACATCACCCACACGCCCAGCGGCCGCTACTACCTCGCGGTCTATCTGCCCAAGGGCATGGAAACCGCGTCCATGTGGGGGCGGTTTATCGCCATCAGAGAACGGGATTGATGGTGAAACCGTTGCTCCGGGACGCATGACGTTTTCTACTGAACCCATGGCGTATTGCGTAATGCGTAAAGCGTGAGGTCGCGCTATCGGAAGATCGTTACGCAATACGTAATACGCAATACGCATTACGTTTCACACATTTTCAAAATGAAAGACAATCACTTTGAACAGCTTAACAACTACTCCTCTCTTCCGCGAGGTTTCCGCCTATGAAACCACCTCCCTTTGACTACTACGCTCCGGAAACGTTGGATGAGGCCCTGGCCCTCATGGCTCAACACGGCTATGGGGCCAAGGCCCTGGCCGGCGGGCAAAGCCTGGTGCCCACCATGAACTTCCGCCTGGCTGCGCCCAGCGTGCTGGTGGACCTGAATCGCATTCCCGACCTGGGTTACATCCGCCCCGCCAGCGATGGCGGCCTGCTCATCGGCGCCATGACTCGCCACGCTCAGGTGGAGAAAAGCCCGAAAGTCGCGGACAAATATCCCCTGCTCCATGCCACCATGCCCAAGATCGCGCATCCCCAGATCCGCAATCGGGGCACTTTTGGCGGCAGCATCGCGCACGCGGACCCTGCGGCCGAGCTGCCGGCGCTGCTGCGGGCCGTGGGCGGGCGGGTGAAGGCCCAAAACGCCCGCGGCAGCCGCTGGATCGACGCAGACGACTTCTTCACCGGGTTCTTCACCACGGCCCTGGCCGAGGATGAACTCGTCACCGAAGTCCATCTGCCCCCCCTGCCCGCGGGTAGCGGCTGGGCCGTGGACGAAGTCACCCGTCGCCATGGCGATTTCGCGCTGGTGGGCGTTTTTTCGGTGGTGAGCCTGGACGCATCGGGGCGCTGCGATCACGTCCGCATCAGCCTCTTTGGCGTGGGGGATGGTCCCATGCTGGCCTTCACGGCCATGGGCGTCTTGCGCGGGGAACCCCTCAGCGAAGAAGCCATCGCGGCCGCGGCCGAGGCGGCCGCGCAAAAGGACGTGGACCCGCCCAGCGACGTCCACGCCACCGCCGCGTTCCGCCGCCATCTCGTCAACGTTCTTGTCAAACGCACCCTCACCCAGGCCGCGGCCCGGGCCCAGGGCCAGGAGGTGACCGCATGAGCCAGAAGATTCCCATCACCGTCCGCGTCAATGGCGTCACCTATCAGCGCGAGGTTGAGCCCCGGCTGCTTCTCAGCGACTTCATCCGCCACGATCTCGGCCTCACTGGCACCCACGTGGGCTGCGAGCACGGCGTCTGCGGCGCCTGCACCATCCTCTTCGACGGCCAGCCCTTGCGCTCCTGCCTGCTCTTCGCGGTCCAGGCCGACGGCCACAACATCCTCACCGTCGAAGGCCTGGCCCCCGATCCCGACCATCTCCATCCCATCCAGGAGGCCTTCCAGGATGCGCACGCGCTCCAGTGCGGCTTCTGCACGCCGGGCTTCATCATGACCCTCAAGCCCTTCCTGGAGGAAAACCCCGACCCCTCGGATGAGGCGATTCGGGAAGCCATCTCGGGCAACCTCTGCCGCTGCACGGGCTACTACCACATCGTCGACGCGGTGCACATCGCCGCGGAGAAGATGCATCCATGATAGCGGCGCTCTGCTCATTTGTCAGTGTTGTAGCCAGTAGGATACAATTTGGATGTTTGAATTGCGCAAAACGGACCAATTCGCCCAGTGGCTCGATTCGCTTCGAGATATTCGAGCGCGGGCCAAGATCATGGTTCGGATCGAACGACTGGCATTGGGAAACCCCGGCGATGTTCGACCCGTAGGCGAGGGCGTTTCCGAATTGCGCATCCATTACGGGCCTGGGTATCGCGTCTATTACAAGCACACTGGAAAGCGAATCATTGTCTTGCTGGCCGGTGGCGATAAGCGCACTCAGGCAAAGGATATCCAAACTGCCCTTTATCTGGCGCGACATCTGGAGGAATTGGAATGAGCACAGTTAAAACGACGCCTTACGATGTGGCTGAGCATCTGCGCACGCCCGAAGAGATGGCGGCTTACCTTGAGGCATGTCTGGAAGAAGCGGGAGACGACGCCGCGTTGATTGCCAAGGTTTTGGGCGATATCGCTCGGGCCAAAGGCATGTCTCAGGTCGCCAGGGATGCGGGGCTCTCCCGTGAAAGCCTGTACAAGGCCCTCTCTGGGCAACGCAGCCCCAGCTTTGAGACCATCCTCAAAGTCATCCACGCGCTGGGGTTGGAACTGCACGTCGAGGCTAAAATGCGCGAAGCGGCCTAAATGATCCTACGCCATCTCCTAACTCGTTCCCCGTTTGAGCGGATGCGCCATGCCTGGTTGCAATAAGCGCGATGATAGCATAAACTGTACGTAAAAGAGTGCAATAAGCGCCTTTCTGGAGTGAATCATGTCGAGTCCCGTGCAAAAAGTGATGCCGACATTGCCTGTCAGTGAATTGCGCACACGACAGGCGGAGGTCTTAGCCCAACTGAAAAAGAGCCCGGTGCTTCTCACGCAGCGCGGTCGCGGCGCGGGCGTCCTGGTGGATCCGGACTTGTGGAATGAGCTCGTAGAGCGGGCGGAACGCTATGAGGCTCTGTTGGGTTTAAGCGGTCCTGTCTCCGGGTTCATCAGCAGCGAACAGAAAAAAGCGCCCCGCAAGGCTGGGAGCGCCAAGCATCTTGGCATAAGCATGTCCGACGATTTCGACGAGCTTCTGGACGATTTCGACGAGTATATGTGATGAACGTCCTCCTGGACACGCACACTTTCCTTTGGTTCGTTCTGGATAGCCCGAACTTGTCTGCGAAGGCCCGTGGCGTCATTGAGGATGGCTCCGTCAACGTGTTCATCAGCATGGCGTCCCTTTGGGAGATGGCGATTAAAGCCAGTTTGGGCAAGTTGCAATTGCCCATCCCCTTTGAACAATTCATTCCCCACATGTCTACCTGAACCACATGCTGATCCTTCCCATTGGCGTGGTGCATTTGCACCAACTGCACCGACTCCCCTTTCATCATCGCGATCCTTTCGACCGGTTGTTGATTGCTCAGGCCATGGTGGAATCCATGCCCATCGTAGGCCGTAACGCCACCTTGGACCTGTATGGCATTCAACGGATCTGGAATTGATTGTTCCCATTCCCCAAGGAGGTTCAACCTTGGAAACCCGATACATTGGCAAACGACTGAAACGCAACGAGGACCCCAGGCTCCTCACCGGACGCGCCCTCTTCACCGATGACGTTCACCTGCCCGGCATGTTGCACGTGGCTTTTGTGCGCAGCGATTACGCGCATGGCCGCATTCGGAGCATCGACGTCAGCTTCGCTAAGGAGATTCCGGGCGTGGTGGCTATCTACACCGCGGAGGACCTGGGCGACTACTGGCGGCCCGGGCCGCTGCTGGTGCCTCCGCCCCCGGTGGAAGGCAAAGTCTTCCACGCCCGCACTCAGGTTCCTCTGGCCAAGGATAAAGTGCGGCACGTGGGCGAACCTATCGTCATGATCGTGGCCGAAAGCCGCTATATCGCCGAAGACGCGGCCGAACAGGTCTTCGTGGATATCGAGCCCCTGCCCGCGGTCACTGACCTGGAGCAGGCCCTCGCGCCCGACGCCCCCCTCATCCATGAGGACCTGGACTCCAACCTGGCCGCGCACATCATCCAGCGCAAGGGGGATTATGAAAAGGCCCGGGAGCAGGCCGATGTGGTCATCCGCCGCCGCTTCTACTACGACCACGGCGTGGCCGCGGCCATGGAGAACCGAGGCATCGTGGCCTGGTGGGATGACAAGGCGGAGCGCCTGACCATGTGGGACACCACCCAGGCGCCCGTGGTCATCCGCAACGGCAT
>CAZDCN010000226.1:0-4811 GCA_964503945.1 uncultured Caldilineales bacterium | reverse complement strand
AATTGGCCGCCCGCGCTAGGTTGGCCTGCACATTTTCGTCATTATCGGCGTGCAAGCGCTCATGATACCTGCTTCGTAAATAGCCGTTTTCACCTCCGGGAGGTGGAGGCGTATGGTTCGAGACCGACGAACGAGGCCGCGGGCCGAAAGCTCGCCAGCCAAGTCCGAATCCATCTCCGCCTCCCGGAGGTGTGAGTCAAAAGCGTTCCCATGGAATGCCACCTCGGATACCCACGCGCCGACACGCCGACACGCTCCCACGCTCATACGCCCCAAGGAGTCCCCTATGCCCTTCTACCCCCTCAACGAAAATAACATCCTCGACTATCTGCAACAACGCCCGGCCCTCAAGGACTTCTTCCCTCCCAACGCCCGGCTGCACATCCGCGAAGTGGGCGATGGCAACCTCAACTTCGTCTACATCATCGAGAACGAAGATGACCCCGCCAACGCGCTGGTCGTCAAACAGGCCCTGCCCTTCCTGCGGGTCGTGGGCGAATCCTGGCCCCTGACTCAGGAGCGGGCCCGCTACGAAGCCGAAGCCCTGAAAGAGCACAACAAATACGCGCCCGGCCTGGCTCCCAAGCTCTATGACTTCGACGAGGAGATGTACGCCATCGCCATGGAATACCTGGGCTCCCATCAAATCATGCGCAAGCCCATGGTCGCCCGGGAGAAATTCCCCCACTTCGCCGACCACATCTCCTCCTTCCTCGCTCAAACCCTCTACTTCACCTCCGACCACTACCTGAGCGGTCCCGAGAAAAAGCTCCTTCAGGCCCGCTTCGTCAACGAAGAGCTGCGCAAACTTCAGGAAGACTTCGTCTACACCAACCCCTACAAACAATCGGAAGAGAACAACTGGAACCCCCTGGTGGATGACGAGGTCCAGGCCGTGCGCTCCGACCCCGCGCTGAAGCTGGAGATCGCGGCCATGAAGGACAGCTACATGAACCACGCCGAGGCCCTCATCCACGCGGACCTGCACACCGGCTCCATCATGATCAACCAGAAGGACACCCGGGTCATCGATCCCGAATTCGCCTTCTTCGGCCCCATGGGCTACGACGTGGGCGCGGTGCTCCAAAACCTGGTCCTCAACTACCTCTCCCACTTCGCGCACACCCCCGACCCCGAGGCCCGAGCCGACTATCAAAACTGGATTCTGGAGACCATTCGCGACATCTGGACCCAGTTCGCGGCCAAATTCGAGCGGTTGTGGGTGGAAAACGCCCGCCCCGACAGCGAACTCATGCCCCTGGATTACTGGGACTTCCCCGGCGGCGAGGAGGCCTTCGCCGCTTACCGGAAGCGCACCATCCAGCACATCCTGGAGGAGACCGCGGGCCACGGCGGCGTCAAATTCCTGCGCCGCATGATGGGCATCGTCAGCGTGTGGGATATCTCCAGCATCGAGGACCCGGAAAAGCGGGCCGTAGCCGAGCGGGCCGCCATCCACATCGGCAAACGCTGGCTCATGGAGCGCAAATCCATCACCTCCATCGACGATCTCATCGGCATCGTGCAGGAAGAAACCAAAGACCTGGCCTGAAAAATGACCAATGGTCAATTGTCAATGGCCAATGGCCAATGACTGAACCACTGGATACTGGATACTGGATCCTATGCTACACATCATCGGCCCCAACGACCCCGCCCTGGACGCGCTGGACGCGGCCCTGGCCGCCCGGCCCGAACTGGACGCGCAGCTCCACATCATTCCCTGGCCCGAGTATCGGGACGCGCTCATGGCGGGGCTGACCGCAGACGCAAGCCCCTGGCAGGCCGCGTTCATCCCCGGCCACATCTGGCTGCCCGAACTGGCCCATCGCGGCCTCCTCGCCCCCCTCGCGCCCCTGCAGGAAGCCCTCCCCGACGAGGTGCGGGCTCAGTACGACGCGGGGGACATCATCTCCAGCGTGGCCCAGGAATGCCGCTATCAGGACGAGGACTACCTGCTGCCCCTCTTCACCGACGGCCACATCCTCTTCTATCTGGAATCCTGCTTCGAATTCGAGGAGCGCGTCCCCGTCATCGCCACCCAGGACCTGCTGGACCTGGCCCGCCAGGCCCATCATCCGCCCCAACATACGGGCATCGCGCTCAAAGCCGACGTCAGCGAGATCTTCACCGACTGGCTGCCCTACCTGTGGGAGGCGGGCGGACGCATCTTCGACGACTCGGGACGGCCCGATCTCACCCACCCCGCCAACCTGACGGCCTTGGAAAGGTATCTCGCCCTGCGCGCCTACGCGCCGCCCCAAACCCATCGCTTCGGCAACGCGGAGATCGCCAACGTCATCCGCCGAAGCGAGGCCGCGCTGGTGGCCACCTGGGGCGGCCAGGCCGCGCCCCTCTTCCTCGACGCCGAACTCTCGCCTCCTCCCTATCGGGCCGCCGTCTTCCCCACGCCCTGGAACGCCACCTGGGGCGTGGGGATTCCCTCGAACCAGCCCGATTCCCTCCAGCGAAAAGCCCTGGCCGCGCTCATGCAGGCCATGGGGCCCGACACCGACGCCGCGATCATTCGCACCGCGGGCAGCCCGGTGCGCGCCAGCACCTATACGCCCGAAGCCCTGGCCCGCTTCCCCTGGCTCGCCGCCCAGCAGGAGATGCTACATCGGGCCAGGCCCCTGCCCGCGGATCCCCGCCTGGGTCGCTTCCTGGGCGACCTCTACGCCTTCGTGCACCAAGCCTTCGTGGGCGAGATGACGCCCCGCCAGGCCCTGGAAGCCGTCCAGGACCGGGCTTTAGCGGCATAAAAGCGCGTCTCCCCGTCAACATGTGCGGGGGAAAGTCAGCTTTACAAATTCGCGAGTCGCCTGGTGTGGTAGAATAGGGATAACCGTTCTCGTTTCATCCCAGCGTTTCCAAGTCGGGCCGATCCCTGTCGCTCTCGGCCAACATCAAGCGTCAAACACCAGAAAATGTCCCCAAAAGTCAATCGCACGATAAATCGCATTACTGTCGATCCTCAAATCCATTTTGGCAAACCTTGCATTGCAGGCACGCGTATTCCCGTGCAAAGCGTCTTGGAATTGCTTGGTGAAGGGTTGAGTTTTGCAGAAATCACTGCCAGTTACTATCCAGAACTGACAGAAGAAGATATCCGCGCCTGCATTGACTATGCCATCGCATTGATCACCCTCGAAGATATTGAATTCGTTCCTTTGGCGGCATGAAATTTCTATTGGATCAGGATGCTTACTTTCTTACAACGCAATTCCTAAAAAACGAAGGGTTTCATGTATTGACGGCGGCTTCCCTTGGCCTTTCGCGGGCGAAAGACGAGGAACTCCTGTTAAAAGCTCAGGAACTGGGATGCATCCTGATTACCCGAGACCGAGATTTTGGCAACCTGGTTTTCGTGAAACGCCTTGGAACTGGCGTCATCTATCTACGCATGGTTCCCGCCACCTTACATGAAGTCCATCAGGAACTTCTACGCGTCTTATCCATGTATTCCCACGAACAATTGGCTCAGTCCTTTGTGGTAGTCCACGCCCAAGGACATCGAATCCGTCACGTTCCCCGAGGCGAGCACGATGTCTGAACCCCTTACTCCCCAAACTGCGATCACCTACCTTCAAAGCCTGCCCCTGGCTCAAGACTTCTTCGGCGACACCCCCCTGGCGGCCGAACCCATCACCGAAGGCAACGTCAACCTCCTCTTCCGGGTGTATGACCAGGGAGATCGTCAACGCTCCCTACTGGTGAAACAGGCCCTGCCCTACGCCTGGCGCTATCCCGACTTCAAAATGCCCGTGGACCGCGCCCGCATCGAAGTGGGCATCCTCCGCATCGAAGGCCGCTACTGCCCCGATCAGGTTCCCCAGGTCTATCACTACGACGATGAAAACCACATCATGGTCATCGAGGACCTGAACCGGCACCTGGTCATGCGAGAGGCCCTCATGCAGCAGCGCCGCTATCCCCTGGTGGCGCAACACATGGGCGTCTTCATGGCCCGCACCCTCTTCTACACCTCCGACCTGCACCTCAGCTCGGGCGAGAAAAAAGCCCTGATCCCCCAATTCATCAACCCCGTCCTCTGCAAAGTCCAGGAGGACCTGGTCTTCACCCAACCCTACATCCCCCACCCCAACAACCGCATCACGCCCCCGCTAAAGCCCCTGGTGGAGGAGCTGGTGTATGCCGATGACCATCTGCGGGCCGATATCTTCCACTTCAAAGAACGCTACATGACCCACGCCCAGGCCCTCATCCACAACGATCTCCACACCGGTTCCATCATGCTCAACCAGGAGGAGACCAAGGTCATCGACCCCGAATTCGGCTTCTTCGGCCCCATGGCCCACGACATCGGCACCTACTTCGCCAACCTGGCCCTCAGCTACGCATCGCAAGAGGCCCACGCGGCTGACGACGGGGCGCGGGCCGAGTATCGCGGCTGGCTCCTGGATCAGATTCGGGAGACCTGGCGCGTGTTCGAGGGGGAATTCCTGACCTTGTGGGAGGAAGAGGGCAACGAAGACTGGCCCTCCGACCGGTTCAAGCAGCGCTACATGGCCCAGTTGTTGCAAGATGTGGCGGGCTTTGGCGCGGCCGAGATGATGCGCCGCCTCATCGGCATGGCCCACGTGCATGATTTCTGGACCATCGCGGATGAGATGCTGCGGGCTCGGGCCGAAAGCCTGGGCCTGGACATCGCCCTGCGCTGGATCAAACAACGCCGCGATATTCACGACATCGACGATCTGGCTCAACTCACCGCGGCGAGCCGTGTCCTGCTCTAGCCCATTTCGTAATGCGTAATGCGTGAGATCATCACGTTTTACGCATCACGATTT
>CAZDCN010000225.1:0-4836 GCA_964503945.1 uncultured Caldilineales bacterium | reverse complement strand
GTTGATGAACCAGTTGGCCAGGGCCGAACCGTTGGGATAGACCTCCATGGCCTGGTGGAAGAAGCGCACTTGACGAATATCGCCGGTGATGATGTCGGCCTGCTGTTCGGTGAGGCCCACGTGGGATTGCAGTTTTTCGTAGGCGGCTTGCAGGTCGGGGTTGGCGGCGCGGGCCCGGGCGCGAGCATCGGAGGCGCTGGACCGGGCGGGCGTAGCCGTTGAAACGGGCTTTGAGGGGCGGGCGGGGACTGGTTTGGGCGCGGGAATGGGACGGGAGGCGGCGGGTTGGGAGCGCTTTTTCCGGGCCCAGCTATCCCGCAGGGTGATGATGCGGTTGAAGACCAGCGCGTCGGCGCAGCTGTCCTCGTTATCCTGGATGAAATAGCCCAGCCGCTCGAATTGATAGCGGGTGTCCGGTGGATCGTCCAGCACGCTGGGCTCGATCCGGGCGTTGGGCATGATTTTGAGGCTGTCGGGATTGAGATTGTCTTTGAAAGAGCCGCCCTCGGGGAAGTCGTAGGGATCGGGCGTGGCGAAGAGGCGGTCGTAGAGCCGCACCTCCGCGGGGATGGCGCGGGTCGCGTCCACCCAGTGGATGGCGGCCCAGACCTTGACGCCCTCGGGCCGGGCGCCCAGGGAATCGGGCAGGTAGGAGCAGCGTAGCTCCACCACCTCGCCCGTTTCGGGGTTTTGCACCACCTCGTCGCAGGTGATGACGTAGGCGTGGCGCAGGCGCACGCTACGGCCCGGCGCCAGTCGCTTGTAACCCTTGGGCGGGTCGAGGCTGAAATCCTCTCGTTCGATGTAAAGTTCGCGGGAGAAGGGCACGAACCGGGTCCCTTCCTTGGGGATGTCCCGGGGCCAATAGCTGGCCTCGATGGTCTCGCTCTGACCCTCCGGATAGTTGGTGATGACCACTTTGAGGGGATCGAGCACGGCCATGACGCGCGGCGCTCGGAAGTTGAGATCGTCGCGGATGATGTGCTCGAAGAGCGCCAGCTCCACCCGGCTGTTGGTCTTGGCCACGCCCACCCGTTCAACGAACGCGCGGATGGCCTCGGGCGTGACCCCGCGGCGGCGCAGGCCCGAGATGGTGGGCATGCGGGGGTCATCCCAGCCGCTGACATAGCCCTCTTCCACCAATTGGCGCAAGTAGCGCTTGCTGAGCACGGTGTAATCCAGCTCCAGCCGGGCGAATTCATACTGCCGGGGCTGAGGCGGCGGGATGAGATGGTTCACCAACCAGTCGTAGATGGCCCGGTTGTTCTCGAACTCCAGGGTGCAGAGGGAGTGGGTGATGCGTTCGATGCCGTCGGAGAGGGGATGGGCGAAGTCATACATAGGGTAGATGCACCACGCATCGCCCGTGCGATAGTGGGTCGCGTGCTTGATGCGATAGAGGATGGGGTCGCGCAGGAGCATGTTGGGGCTGCTCATATCGATCTTCGCCCGCAGCACGTGGGCGCCGTCGGGGAACTCGCCCGCGCGCATCCGTCGAAACAGGTCTAGATTCTCCTCCACCGACCGAGTGCGATAGGGGCTCTCCCGGCCCGGCTCGGTGACCGTGCCCCGATACTCGCGAATCTCATCCTCGCTGAGGCTGTCCACATAGGCTAACCCCCGCTTGATGAGCTCCTCCGCGAACTGATAGAGCTGTTCATAATAATCGGACGCGAAATAGAGATGTTCGCCCCAGTCGTAGCCCAGCCAACGGATGTCCCGCTGGATGGATTCCACGAACAGCATGTCCTCGGTCTCGGGATTCGTATCATCGAAGCGCAGATGGCACACGCCCCCGAACTCCTCGGCGATGCTGAAGTTCAAGTTGATGGACTTCGCGTGCCCGATGTGGAGGAAGCCGTTGGGTTCGGGCGGGAAACGCGTGGTGATGGGGCGGTCGTAGACCCCGTTTTCCAGGTCTTGGGTGATGATGTCGCGAATGAAGTCTTTGGCCATGGGAATAGGAATGGGAGTAGGGGGAATAGGAATGAGAGTAGGGATAAAGATGACGAAATTGACGCTAATGATGTGATGTCGTCAAACGTCATGCGTCAAACGTAACACGGATCATCCTCGTCGCATGGCGACGCTCTGGGCCAGACCGATGAAGATCATCAAGGAGAGCATGGCGTTGCCGCCGTAGCTAACAAAGGGCAGGGGCAGGCCGGTGACGGGCAGCAGGCCCATGTTCATGCCCACCACCACCAGGGTCTGAAAGAGGATGACGCCCGTAAGCCCAGCGACCAGGAGTTTGCCGAAAGGCTCATCCGTGCGGTCGGCGATGCGCCACAGTCGCCAGATGATAAAGAAAAGCAGGAAAAGCAACATGGCCGCGCCCACGAAGCCCAGTTCTTCCGCCACCACCGAGAAAATAAAGTCGGTATGGCGGACGCGCAGGAAGTGGAGCTGGCTCTGGGTGCCCTGGCCGTAGCCCTTTCCCAGCAATCCGCCCGACCCCACGCCCACCAGGGCCTGCTTCACATTGAAATAAGCGTCGGGGTCAGCAGCGGGATCGATGAAGATGAGGATGCGGGTGCGTTGATGCTCGGCCAGCATGTTCCAAGCTAGCGGGGCGCTGAGCAGGCCCAGGAGCGCGCCGGCGAGGATGTAACGGAAGTAAAGGCCCGCTACAAAAAAGATGAACGCGGCCTCCACCGCCAGCACCACCGCGGTGCCCAGGTCGGGTTGGATGGCGACAAGGGCCAGGATGGGCAGGGTGATGAGGATGCCGGTGATCACGACCCGCACCTCTCCGATCCGTTCCCGATTGCTGGCCAGATACCCGCCCAGGGCCATGGCCAGCGCCACTTTCGCCAGTTCCGAAGGCTGGATGGGAAAGAGACCGAAGAAATCAAGCCAGCTTTGAGCGCCGAAGATGGTTTGGCCCAGCGCGCCCACCAGGACGAGCAAGGCCATCACCAGGATGTAAAAGGGAATGGTGAAGGTGCGCAAAAGTTGATAGTTAAAAGCGGCTACGATGAACATAAGGGCCATGCCCAGCCCCAGGTAAACGGCCTGGCGGCGGGGAAAGTCGATCAGCTCAGGGTCGCCTTGCACTGCGCTCTGGATCATGATCACGCCGAAGATGGAGACCAGAATGATGGCCAGGAAGAGCAGCCAGTCGAACTGCCGCCAGTTTTGCCGGGTCATGGCGCGATGTCCTCCAATTGGTCCAACAAGGTTCGGGTTCCGGCGGCCTCATCGCGGGCTTGAAGTTCGAAGTATTTCTGCAAGATGGCTTTGGCGATGGGCGCGGCCACCAGGGAGCCCTCACCGCCATTATACACGAAAACCGTGATCGCGATCTCGGGGTTTTCGTATGGGGCGAACGCGGTGAACCAGGCGTGGGTGGGCAGGTTGCCTGCCAGATCGCGGCCCAGTTCGGGATCGAAGAATTCGGCGGTGCCGGTTTTGCCCGCGATTTCGACATCGGGCAGAGCGACATCGGGCGCGGTGCCGAAATCGGCATTGACCGCGTACCACATGCCCTGTCGCACCGCTTCCAGGTGCTTAGAGTCGATAGGAAGTTCACGGCGCACCACGGGCCGGTTGAACTGCACCAGCCGGTTTTCGGCGTCGGTAATGGCGGCGACGACCTGGGGTTTGTAGAGGATGCCATCGTTGGCCACGGCCGCGGTCATCATGGTTACTTGCAGCGGCGTGGCCAGCACGTCGCCCTGTCCGATGGCCATATTGTAGGTGTCGCCTGTCACCCAACGTTCGCCTTTGGCAATCCGTTTCCACTTGGGGTCGGGAATCAGACCTGGGTTTTCGCCGGGGAGATCGACGCCGCTCAGTTCGCCGTAACCAAAAAGCCTGGCGTATTCGGCCAGGGTTTCAACGCCCAGCCCATCGAAATCCGCCACGGGCCAGCCTCCGCCGACCTTGTAGAAGAAGATATCGCAAGAGACGGCCAAAGCCTGCACCACGTTGATGTCGCCATGTTCTCCGCCCGATTTGTAAATCCAGCAAACAAAGGGCTGGGCGAGGTTGGGGTTATCCGGGAAGTTGCGGTTGGGGAGATAGATGATGCCGGGGGCGTTGAGGATGGTTTTGCGGGTGATGACTTTTTCTTGCAGTCCTGCGGCGGCGGTCACCAGCTTGAAGGTGGAGCCGGGAGGATAAATGCCGCTGATGGCGTGATCCAGGAGGGGATACCCGGGGGAGTTGATAATGGTGTTGTATTCTTCTTCGGTGATGCCATCGGCGAAGACGTTGTTGTCGTAGCTGGGCAGGCTAACCATGCCCAGAATGTAACCGGTCCGGGGGTCTACGGCCACGGCTGCGGCGCTGGAGGAGCGTTTGGGATTCACGCCCGCGACCAGCGCGTCGAACATGATTTTCTGGAGCTCCAGATCGATGCTGAGGATGAGGTTTTTGCCCGGTTCGGGCTGGGTGGGCTCGCCCACCACCCGTTGTTCATTGCCCTTCACGTCCACTTCCAACACGCGTACGCCTGGCCGACCATGCAGGGTCTCTTCATATTGATATTCGAGATCGCTCCATCCCACCCAGGCGTCGGGGGCGTAGCCTTTTTCCGCGTAGGTTTTTTCCTCCTCTTCGGGGATGGGGCCCATGTAGCCGATGATGTGGGACGTGTACAATCCCGAAGGATACTCGCGGCGAGGTTGCAGCTGCAGGTGCACGCCCGGAAGGCGATAAGTCTCCTCATCGACAGCCAGCGCCACTTCGCGGGGCAAGTTCGTGGCCACGACTACGGGCAGGAAGGCGCTGCCCAACTCCCGTTCCAACACAAGATCGTCCATCTCATCCACCGTCAGCACCGCGGGTTAGGGGGGGCGACAGGCCTCGATGATCTATCGATTGACGTCTGGA
>CAZDCN010000224.1:0-4847 GCA_964503945.1 uncultured Caldilineales bacterium | reverse complement strand
TGGCTCTGAGAAGGTCTCCGCAAACGACGCCAACGTCTATTTACGAAGCAGAGGCCTATTTACGAAGCAGTTACGTTTTTCAGGACAGCAATCTCATGGCATTACTCGAAATCATCAAAATCGGCGACCCGCGGCTGCGCAAGAAGAGCCGCCCCATTCGCCGTTTCGATAGCCGATTGAAGCAATTCGCCGAAGACATGGTGGAGACCATGCGCCATGCGGACGGCGTGGGATTGGCCGCGCCCCAGGTGGGCGTCAACGAACGCCTCATCGTCGTGGAGATGCCCCAAGAGGGCTTCGAAGACGACCCTCAGGCCGGCAAACTGTTCGTGCTGGTCAACCCCGAGATCGTGCGGGCCAAGGGCAAGATGGAGCCGGGCGACGAGGGCTGCCTCTCCATTCCCGGCTACATCGGCGAGGTCATGCGTTATCCCACGGTCATCATCAAAGGGCAGGATGTCAACGGCAAAGAGGTGCGCATCAAAGCTTACGACTTCCTGGCCCGCATCTTCCAGCATGAGATCGACCATCTGAACGGCGTGCTCTTCATCGACCACATCCAGGACCCCGCCAAACTCCGCCGCATCGTGCATGATCCCGAAACGGACCAATGGCGCGAGGAGCCCGCGGCCGAACTGCTCGCCTGAATGCTGCAAGACATTCGACCGAAGACCTCCTGGCTGTTGACCGCCCTCATCGTGTTGATGGGGGCGGCGTTGTTGCTGCCTCTGGGCCGTTGGCTTTTGAATGAATGGTGGAGCAACGATTATTACAGCCATGGGTTTCTTGTGCCTCTGGTGTCGGGCTTTTTCGCCTGGCGCATTATCCCCCGGTTGGAATCCAGCCCCAACAATCGAGGGTTGATCCTGGTGGGGTTGGGAACCGCGGCCTATCTTTATTTTCTTTATGTTCGCGCCTTCCACCTGGCTGCGCTGGCGATGATAATCATGCTTGCGGGCCTGGCCTGGACCTATTGGGGCTGGATGGGATTGAAGAAGCTGGCCTTTCCTCTGGCGTTTCTCATTTTTATGACGCCCTTCCCCTTTGTGGAAGCCAGCAGCCTGCCCCTTTCGCTGTTCACCGGTCAGCTTTCCACCCGGCTCATGCAGGCGCTGGGCATGAATGTGACCGTGCAGGGCGCGGCCGTCACCCTGCCCAACGCCAATCTCGTGGTGGGCGCGCAATGCTCGGGCGTGCGGTCCATCATCTCCCTCTTCGCCCTGGCCGCGGTGTACGTCTACATCGTCGCCGGAAGCTGGCCGCGCAAGACCCTGCTCTTGCTGGCTGTGATCCCCATCGCGGTGCTGGGCAACATCTTCCGCGTCAGCTCCCTGCTGTGGGTGGCGGACCGCTGGGGCGCGGACGCGGGTTTCACCTACTACCACGACTATTCCGGATTCGCCTTTTTTGCTTTCTCATTCATCCTGCTCATCCTCACCGCTCGCTTGCTCGGATGTCACAAGATACGAAACGATCTCTGATCCTCCTCGCCATGCTGGCGCTGGCCCTGGCGGTCATGCTGGGCCTCTTTGGCCGAGACGTCATCCAGAGTCGGGTGTTCGGCCAGGAGCGAGGATATACATTCCTCACCGACATCGACCGCTGGCGCAAGACCCGGCGGGAGCGGGTGGTGCGCGCCCGCTATGACCTGAGCCTGGGACCCCAGCTGCATGATCTTCCTTTGGAAATTGGCGAGTGGAAGGGAGAAGATGTTCCTCAGGACAACATCGAGGTGCAGATCCTGCTGGAGCCGGAGGAATACGTCTATCGTCGCTATCGTCGGGCCGATGGCAAAATCCTATGGCTGAGCATCATCGGCAGCCGCCAGTCCAAGTCCTTCCACCCTCCCCAGATCTGCTACGACGCCGCGGGATGGGCCACGGAAATCGCTTCCGAGGAAGTGCGTCTGGACAAAGGCGCGTTTTATGCGCTGAAAGTCGGGGCTAAGAAGGACGCCTGGACCCACATCGTCCTCTATTTCTTTCTCTACCCCGACTATCTGCGAGACCAGAGCAAAGGCGTTGTGCTGTTCAAGGTGACCGCGCCCCTGGGCGTTTCGGAGGAGGAAACCCTGGAGCTGGAAAAGGATTTTCTGCGCCAGATATTCCTCGAAGCGGGTGAACATTTGTAATCCCGCAGTGTGAAAGGATAAAATGATATCTCAATTTATCTCACACTTTAACGGAGCCGATGCCTGTCTGCGGACATGACATCGGAAAAAGCGTTATGAGCAGTCTCCAGCAACCCGCCGTCCCCTCCGCGGACGTCTCTCAAGAAGAGGATTTTCCGGAAGAGCGCCAACTGCTGCCCAGCTTTGGCAACATCAGGCTGGTGTGGTTTGTGTATGGCATCTTCGGATTGTTGCTGCTCATCACCTTTGGGTTCATCATCTTTCAGCCCATCAAGGTGCTGCCTCGCGTGCGCCTGGCCCCCGGCTACATCCTTACGGATCAAGATGGCAATCTGGTGAACAACGAGCAATTTCGCGGCAAGCTCACGTTGTATAATTTCACCTACACCCGCTGCCAGCCGCCCGAATGCCGCCAACTGGATTCGATCATGAAAGAAGTTCAGGAGCGGGTCGATGAGGTGGAGACCTATGATCTGCCGGTGGAATTCGTCACCATCACTTTCGATCCTGAACACGACACGCCCGACGTGCTGAAAGCCTATGCGGAGGGCCTGGGCGCGGACACCAGCACCTGGCATTTCCTCACCAGCGACGATCCCAAACAGATCCGACGCGTGGTGGGCACGGGATTTCAGGTTTATTTTAAGCAGACCGGCGATGGCGAATTCGAATTCATTCCCACCATGATTTTGGTGGATGGCTGGGGCATTGTGCGCGGCATCTACAACAACCGCATCTATGTTGCGGATTCCGAGCGCATCCTCAGCCATCTCAACGTGGTGGCCAGCGAAGCCGCTTTCAGCAAAGGAGCCAACCGCGTTGGCTACGAAGCGGCCCATTTGTTCCTTTGTTATGCGGACTGATCCCTTCGGAGGCGTTTTATGAGTAAAAAATGGAAATGGATCATCGGCATTGCCGTGGCGGGCGTCCTTCTTTTCGTTGGCGCTTATTTCGTAGGGACGAAGCTGCGCCCCTACTCCTATCATGGCATGGTCATGCAGTCCACCAGCCCGCCGGGCGACTTCACCCTCATCGATCACAACGGCCATCGCATGCATCTGTCCGATTATGAGGGCAAATGGGTCATTCTCTACTATGGCTACACCTTTTGTCCCGATGTGTGCCCCACCACGATGATGCAGTTGGGCCGCATGATGCCGTTGCTGGGCAAAAAAGCCAAGGACGTCCAGGTGTTCATGATTTCGGTGGACCCGGAGCGGGACACGCCCGAGCGCTTGAAAGAGTACGTCACCTACTTCCATCCCAGCTTCATCGGCCTCACCGGCACGCCCGAGGAGGTCGCGGATGCGGCCGCACCCTTCGGCATTTACTACAAGAAGAATCAGGTGGAGGGCGCCAGCGATTACCTCATGGATCACACGGCCAGCGTCACGGTGCTGGGCCCCGATGGCCGGGTGCGGCTTATCTGGCCCTATGGCACCACCTCCGAGGAAATGGCCGAAGACCTGCTCCACCTGATGCGTTGACAAAGCTCCGGCAGGGTTCACAGCCCCGCCGGGGTTTTATTTGTTCACCCGAATGCGTTCCCCTGCTACGACCCGGCCGATGCGCCACAGGGGGAGGTTTTCTTTTTGGGCTTGCTCCAACGCCCGCGCCGCATCCTCGGGGGAGAAAGCCATCAGCAGCCCGCCCGAAGTCTCGGGCCCGAAGCACAGCATCTGCTCCCAATCCGCCAGGCCGGGATGGAAGTCCACGTGGGGGCCGTAGAACAACTTGTTATCGAACGCGCCGCCGGGGTAGGTCCAATCCTCGCCCAGGCGCTGCGCGCCCGGATACCAGGGCAGGGCGTCGAAATCGATCTCCAACCCCACGCCCGACTGCGCCGCGATCTCCCAACCGTGGCCCAGCAGCCCAAACCCGGTGACGTCGGTCATGGCGTGGACGTGATGGGCCCGGGCCAGTTCGCTGGCCGCCCGGTTTAGCGTGAGCATGCCTTCGGTCACGGCTTCTATCTCCTCCGGCGTGGCCGTGTCCCGCATCAACCCCGTGGTGACCACGCCTGCGCCCAGCCGCTTGCTCAGCAGCAACACATCGCCCGGTCGGGCCCCGCCTTTGCGGATGATGCGGTCGGGGTGGACCGCGCCCACGGCCACCAAGCCGTATTTGGGCTCCTCATCCTGGATGGTGTGGCCCCCCGCGATGGGGACGCCCGCCTCCCGGGCCTTCATCGCGCCCCCGCGAATGATGGCCGCGCCGATCTCGATGGGCAACTTTTTGGGCAGCGCCGCCACGTTCAGGGCCAGCAGCGGCCGCGCGCCCATGGCGTAAAGATCGCTCAGGCTGTTGGCGGCCGCAATGGCGCCATACGCGAAAGGATCATCCACGATGGGCGTGAAGAAATCCAGGGTGATGACGATGGCCATCTCCTCGGTGACCTGGTAAACGGCGGCGTCGTCCGCGATGTCCAGGCCCACCAACAGGCCGTCGTAGCTTTCCCCGGCGTATATTTCCTGGATGGGACGCAGCACCTGCGTCAGGGCCTCGGCGGCCAGCTTGCTGGCTCACCCCGCGCAGGTGGCCAGGCTGGTGAGTCGGATCTTCTCGATGTCGGTCATCGTGGCGGAAAGTGGGAGAGAGCAGAGATCAGCGTTCTGTTCTGAAAATAGATGCCTCACGCAAAGACGCAGAGGCGCAAAGGGAAAAAAGGCTAGGAATTTAGGCTCCCAGGCGGATGTGTCATCCGCCGGGGAACGCG
>CAZDCN010000223.1:0-4853 GCA_964503945.1 uncultured Caldilineales bacterium | reverse complement strand
GTTTGTAGGTGGCGAAACGCCGGGCGAAGCCAATGGTCGACGCGTCCGGGTTGAAGAGCTTGTACGCGGCCTCCACCTCGGCCGGGGAATCGCCATACCGCCGACGCTGTCGCGCCACCCGATCCCGCAGGAAATCCAGGGCCAGATGGCGGAGCTTCTGATGCCGTTTCCACAGCACCTCGTCAGGGATCTCATCGATTTTGTCCCAGACGTCGATGAGATCGGGCTCTTCGCGCCAATGCTCCGCGCCCAGATACTCGTCGTAGAGCTCGGCCAGCTCGGGCGAGAGCCAGGTGCCCGTATGCACGCCATTGGTCACATGGGTGATGGGAACCTCCTCCACCGGCAGGCCCGGCCACAGGCCCGACCACATCTTGCGGGCCACATGCCCGTGCAGCTGGCTGACCCCGTTCGCGTAGGCCGCGAAGCGCAGCGCCAGCACCGTCATGCTGAACATCTCCCCCCAGGGCGTCTGCCACCGGGCCAGATTCATAAAGCCGATGCGATCCAGCCCCATCTGCCCCCAATAGGTGCGGAAGTATTTATCGATGAGGTCGAACGAAAACGCATCGTTGCCCGCGGGCACGGGCGTATGCGTCGTAAACACCGAACTGGCCATCACCACCTGCTGAGCCTGGAAAAAGGTCAGGTGATGTTCCTGAACCAGCTCTCGCACCCGCTCCAGGCTGAGGAACGCGGAATGCCCTTCATTCATGTGAAAGACCGCGGGCTGGATGCCCAACGCTCGCAGCGCGCGCACGCCGCCAATGCCCAGCACGATCTCCTGGGCGATGCGGATCTCATGATCGCCCCCATACAGCCGGGCCGCCAGCTCCCGGTCCGGCTCCGCGTTCATCTCCACGTTGGTGTCCAGCAAGAACAGAGGGATGCGCCCCACCTGAATCCGCCACACCCGCGCGTATACGTTGCGCCCAGGCAACTCCACGCTGATGATGACTTCCCGCCCGTCCGGGCCTGTGGCCGCAGTCACCGGCGCATCGGAGAAATCCAGCCGTTCGTAGATGGCCTCCTGAGTTCCATCCTCCGTGATGTGCTGGGTGAAATACCCTTGCGGATACAGGAACCCCACGCCCACAAAGGGCAGCCCCAGATCGCTGGCCGACTTGCAATGATCGCCCGAGAGAATGCCCAGCCCGCCCGAATAGATGGGCAGCGATTCGTGCAGGCCGAACTCGGCCGAGAAATAGGCGATGGTTTTGTCCTGATGCTCGGGATAGGTGCGGCTGAACCAGGTGTCTTTGGGATGCATGTAGGCGTCGAAGGCCGCGATCACGTCATCGAACAGCTCCAGGAAATCCCGGTCCTTCGCCAACAGCTCCAGCCGTTCGGGCGAGACCATGCGCAGCAGCTTCACCGGGTTGTGATTCACTTCCTCCCACAACAGGGGATCGGTGGTCTCGAACAGCTTCAAAGCCTGAGGCGACCAGGACCACCACAGGTTATAAACCAAATCATTCAACCGAGCCAAACGCTCGGGGATGGATGGGAATACGGAAACAGAACCTAAAAGTTTCATAACGCCTCGATAAAGAATGAAAGATCAATGACTAATGATTAAAGGCGAAACAACAAAATAACAAAAGAATCAAATGCATTCTAAAGCTTTAATCATCAATCATTAGTCATTAACGATTTTCCACCAACGACACGGCGGATTCGAAGGCCGCAACCCGCCGCCCCGCCAGCACATCGTAGAACAGGGCTTCGTACGCGTCGGTGACGGCCTCCCACGAGAATTGCTTCGCGGCCCGATCCGCGGCCTTGCGGCGATACGCCTCCACCAACGCGGGATCATCCAACAAACGTTGGAGCACAGGCCGCAGCCCTTCGGCGCCCAAACGGCCCTCATACGCCAGGCCCGCATCCCCGATGGTTTCCAGGTTCTCCGGCGTATCGTGCACCACCACGCAATTGCCAAAGGCCATGCTCTCCACCAACGCCGGGTGGGTGCCCCCCACGCCCGAGGTGAGCACAAACGCGTACGCGTTGCTGGAGAGCTCCCAATACCCTTCGCCGAACACATAGCCGGGCATGATGATGCGATCATCCTTCACCGCGCGCAACCGCGCCTTGTAGTCGTCGGCATAGGGCGCGTCGCCCACGACCACGCACTTCATGTCGGTGTCCAGCCCTTGCCACGCCTCCACCAGATGATGGGCGCAGTTCTCGGGCACCAGCCGCCCCACATAGAGCACATACTCCCGGGGCTTCAGGCCCAAGCGTTCCAGCGTGGGGCCGGGCGGCCGCTGGGGCAGCTCCGCGCCATAGGCGATGTAGGTGGTGGCGATGCCGTAAACATCCTGGTAATACTGCTGAACCACGCGCGAATCGGTGATCACCGCGTTCGCGGTCACGCCCGAGAGCCGCTCCGCGAAGCGGATATAGCGCTTGGCGAACCCGGGCCACTTCTCCCGCTTCCAGTCCAACCCGTCCACATTGATGATGGACTTCTGCCCGGCCAGACGGGGTATCCAAACCACCGGGCTGTTCCCGGCGATGAAGTAAAGCGCGATGTCGTACCCCTGGAACAGCCCGTGCAGGCTGGAGAGAAGGGTGTGGACGATGGTGTCCAGGTATTTGTTGGGGATGGTGGGCAGCTTGACCAGCCGCATGCCGCGGTAGGTGGGCTTGTCATACGTGATGTGGTGGGAGCGGGCGTACACCGTCACCTCGTGCCCGCGCGCGGCCAATCGGGAGCCCAACTGTTCGACGCATGTCTCGAACCCGGAGTAGGATGCTGGGACGCCGCGAGTCCCCATGAGGGCGATCTTCAAACGGGGTTTCATGCGAATATGATGGACGAAATCCCCCCAGTTGTCAATCTTTCGACCGGGTGAATTCCTCCCGCAACGCCTGAATGGCCTGTTGTTGCGCGGGATCATCAACCAATCCTGCGGCTTTGTCCAACACCAACAGGGCTTTCTCCGGCTGGCCGCTGCGCCCCAAACCCAGGGCCGCGCCGATGAGGGGATCGGGCGTCTCGGGGCGGAGGAGATAGGCGTGGGTCAGGGGTCCCACAGCCAGGGCGTAGCGATAGAGGTGGAGATAGGCGTTTCCCAGCAGCCGCTGCGCCCAATAATGCTCCGGCGCCTCGGCCACGGCCAACAGCAAATGCTGAAGCGCTTCCTCGGCCCGCCCCACGGCCAGCAAGGCCGCGCCCATGCCCACATGCGCATCCACCTGGTCCGGGTTCAGCGACAAGGCCCGGTCATAAGCCTGAATGGCGTCATCGAACGCCTGCTCATTGCGCAACGCGTCCCCTCGCCGCGTCCACAGCGCGGCCAACTGAACCGGGTCCGCCCAGGCTTCCAGGCCGTGCTCGGTGATCATCCCCAGCGCGTCCGCATCCCGATCCTGCGGAATCCAGTACACATCCCCCCCGTCGGTCTGAAACCGCACCGCGCGGGCGGCCCGCAGCCACGCCCGGAAGGAGCCGTCGTCATCCTGCGCGGCCAGGATAGCTTCAGGCGCGAACAGCCAGATAGCTTCGCCCTGTTTTCGATGAAAATACACGTTGGGGATAGTCGCCGCGTCAAAACCCGCGGGCGCGTCGGCGGCCAGCGAAAGACGCGCGCCCGGCAGCGACGCCGTCGCCTGGAAGAAATCAGGCTCCTCCGCAGGGGACGCGCACGCGGTCAGCAAGAAAAGGGTCAGAAACAGCAGCCAGTGAAATCTCATGGCGTTATTGTCCCACGCAGCGCCCGGTCATACAACTCCTGAAAGGCCCGAACATGGGTCGCGAACCCGAACATCGTCTCCGCCCGGGCCCGGCCGCGCGCGCCCATCTCACCACGCAGCGCGCTGTTCCCGGCCAGCCGCGCCAGGGCCGCAGCCATCTCCGACGGGTCCGTGGGCGAAACCAGCAGCCCCGTCTCCCCCTGGGCCACCGACTCCAGGGGCCCGCCGTGCGCGGTCGCGAGCACCGGCTTGCCCGCGGCCATGGCCTCGATGACCACCATGCCAAAGGGCTCGGGCTTGATGGATGGCAGGACCAGGATATCCAGCGCGGCCATGAGCTCGGGCGCGTTGTCGTGATAGCCGGGCCACAACACCCGGTCGGCCACGCCCAATTCCCGGGCCAGCTCCTGCAACGCCTGCCGACGCCAATCCTCGCCCGGCACCACATCCCCGGCGATGACCGCCTTCAACTGGGGCTGGGTTCGCGCAGCTTGGGCAAAGGCCCGCAAAAAGAAATCCTGTCCCTTCCAGGCGGAAATGCGCCCCACCACGCCCGCCAACACCTCCCCCTGGCCCACGCCCCAGGCCCGCCGCAACGCGCGGCCTTCCACCGCGGGCGAAAACCGCTCCGTGTCCACCGCATCGTAGATGACGGACATCTTTCCCGCCAGTTCCGGCGCATCCATCAGCAGATGCTGGGCCACGGCCCGGCTGATCGCGACCACATGCGCGCTGTAACGGGCCGCCATCCAGGCGATGAGCCGACGCACCAAGGCCGGGTCAGTCACCAGTTCGTGCACATGCCAGATGTGGGGAAGTTGCAGCCGCGATGCGGCCAGCGCGCCGCCCCACACCGCGCTGGTGTTGCTGTGGATGAGCGCGGCTCCCTCCCGCCGGGCGATGGCCTCCACCCCGCGCGTGCCCCGCCACAGATGCCCGAGGAAGCGGGGCAGGCCTGTGGGGCGGAAGTAACGCCGGCGCAGGACGGGCATGGCCAGGGCTTCGTGGGCCACCCCCGCGTCGGTTAGGGCGCGGCTTAGCCTGCCCTCGTAGGGGATGTCGGTGGGGAGGAGCACATAGGGCCGAAAGCGCGTGCGATCCAGGCGGCGCACCAGGTTCAACAACACCAGGTCGGAGCCGTAAAGCTCATCCGA
>CAZDCN010000222.1:0-4857 GCA_964503945.1 uncultured Caldilineales bacterium | reverse complement strand
GAGGTGCATCATGCGCACGCTCAAAACGGTTTCCACATCCAGCCTCCTCTATTTCTACTACTCCCTGGCCGCTATCCTGCGCCAGGCCCAATACGGCATCCAGATCCTGTTCCTCCCCGCCCTGGCGCTGACCATCTTCTTGGCGGTGTTCGCGGCCATGAAGATGGTGCATGGCAATGTCCAGGCCCTGTTCTATCCCTTCCTGGTCTACAACCTGATCAATTTCCCCCTGGGGATGGTGATGCAGGCCTCCTTTCATTTGTTCGCCAACCCCGCGCGCTCCAACGTCTATCTGGCCACGCCCGCTTCCCTCAATGTCTTGCTAGGCCAGTTCCTGGGCGATTCCTGGGTGGCGCTGCTGGGGAATTTCGTCGGCGTGCTGGTGGCCGCCTTCATCGTCCGCCCCCCTGTCTATCCCCTCACGGGCGGTCTGGCGCTGATCCTGCTGTTGCTGCTTCTCGTCCCCAGCGTCTGGTTGGGCATGGCCATGGGCATGCGGCTCCTCTTTGCCAACCAGCTCTCCCAATTCGTCTTTCTCAGCCTCTTCGCCATCCTGGCGCTGCCCATCGACATCCCCTGGCTGTGGGTGCTGGCCCCCTTCACCGCGTCCCTCTATCTCTTCCAACAAAGCCAGGTGCTTTGGCAACCCTTCCTGCTGGGACTGGCCGGCGTCGCCATGTGGTGGATCGCGGCCAAACTGCTGCTCAACCTGGCTTTCAATCACTATCGCGCTGGAAAAGGAGTGGACCGACGATGACAAGCGCCATCATTCTAGCCCAATCCGTTCGCAAAACCTATCCCACCCGGCCGCCCGTGGTGGCGCTGGATGGCTTTTCGCTGGAGGTGAAGCCCGGGGAGACCCTGGGGCTGCTGGGGCCCAACGGTGCCGGCAAGACCACCTTCATCCGCATCCTCCTGGGCATCCTCCTGCCCGATGGCGGGGAGGTGCGGGTGGACCACGCGAACCCCGCGCGGCAGCCCAACGAAGTCGCCCGCCTCATCCGCTTCGTGCCCGAACTGCCTTTCCTGGAACCCGCGTGGACCCTGTGGCAGAACGCCAGGTACTGGTTCGCCGTGTGGGAGGAGCCCTGGGATCGGAAGGGGCTGGCCCAGGTCCTGGAGCGCTTCCAGCTTTTGCACCGGGCCGATGAGCCTCTCAGCCGCTACTCTCGGGGCATGCAGCAGCGCGCGGGCCTGGCCCTGGCCCTGGCCACCCGGGCTCCCATCATCGTCCTGGATGAACCCACCCTGGGGCTAGACGTTCTGGGCGTGCAAGAGACCCTGGACACCCTGCTGGAGGCCAAAAAATCGGGCAAAACCATCCTCTTCGCCTCCCACGACATGCCCTTCGTCGAGAACTTGGCCGACCGCATTGCGCTGGTGGCCAACGGCCGCGTCCTGGAGGTCAGCGAGACGCAGGCCTTCCGCCGACGCCACGGCAAGGAGTATGTGGTCATGCGCTATCGCCTGCCCGGCCAATCGGAGTTGGTGACCAAGCGCGTGCTGGCGAATGGGAACTTCTCGGAAGAGCGCCTGTGGCGGGAGGTGGTGGACCAGGGCGGGACGCTGGTCGAGCTGAAGCGCGACCTGCAACCCCTCTCCATGGTCATCCAGCACTACTTGCAGGAACAGGCTAACCACCCCGTTGGAGTCAATGGCTCATGATCTCTCCATGGTTTCACAAAATACGTCCCACGGTGCACCCATACTTCGTGGACATCAGCGCCATGGATGGGGATTGCGATCCATGGCTGTCTCCGCAGATCGCCAGGGCCCCATCCCCGTTGCAGAGGTCCGAGGATGACTTCGCAACACCCCGGACGCAGATCAGCCAGCCCGCGCCCGATCCCGTGATCACCGATCCCGAATGAGATTCATGAACTCGGAGCGGGTGCGGGCGTCCTTGCGGAAGAGGCCGCGCATGGCGCTGGTAATGGTGGAGCTGTTCTGCTTCTGCACCCCCCGCATCATCATGCACAGGTGGCTGGCTTCCACCACCACGCCCACGCCCATGGGCTCCAGGATATCCATCATGGCGTCCGCGATCTGATTGGTCATGCGCTCCTGAATCTGGAGACGACGGGCGAAAACGTCCACAATGCGGGCGATCTTGCTGAGGCCGATAACCTTGCCCTGGGGCAGATAGCCCACATGCACCCGCCCGAAGAAGGGGATCATGTGATGCTCGCACATGGAATAGAACTCGATATCCCTGACGATGACCATTTCATCGCAGCCATCGGTGAAGATGGCGTTGTTCACCACCTCTTCCACCGTGGTGGCGTAGCCGCTGGTGAGGAAGTCATACGCCTTGGCCACGCGCAAGGGGGTGCGCCTCAGGCCTTCGCGGTTGGGGTCTTCGCCGATGCGGATGAGGATCTGGCGGATGAGATTTTCGAATTCGGGGTCATACACTTCATTTTCCTCGGCCTCGAAGATCTGATCGGTGCCGTAATGGCTGAAGGCGTTGATGCGGGCGAGGACGTTGGCGTCGGACATGCGTTGTATCTCCTTGGCCGACGGTCGCAGTGCGTCGGCGATCTGTTGGAGGGTGAGGGAGGAGCCCGGCACAACCCAATCGGCCGCGATGTCGGCCAGGGGAAAGGCCAGGTGGGGATAATGGAAGATGTCGGGATCGGGGATGGGGGAGCCGTTGAGGTTGAGCTGGCGGTCTTGGATGAGGACGATGTCCAGGTCGATGGTGCGAGGCGCGAATTTGTCGTCGGTGCGCACCCGGCCCATGCGGGTCTCCAGCTCCCGCAAGGCCCGATGCAGGGCCGCGGGCGGGAGATGGGTTTCCACCATGACCGCGGCGTTGAAGTAATCGGGCTGAGGCCCGCGCCCTCCCACCGCCGGGGTGCGGTAGATGGGGCTGACCGCGAGGACCCGCCACCGGGGGTCGCGCTGCAACAATCGCAACGCCCTGGCGGTATTGTACTCCCGATTCACGTTGCTGCCCAACGCGATGAGCGCCAGATACGTCATGAGGCGAACGCGTCTCGGGTGCGAAAGATGCGGACGCCCACGGAGCGGGCGAATCGCAGCGCGCCCGGCTTCTCCACCGAGACCTCCACCGCCTGAATGCGGGCGTCGGTGGCGAAACAGAGGCCCGCAATCTCTTCCACCAGCCGCTCCACGAGATAAGGCTGGCCGCTTTCGATGTGGTCGATGATGGCTTTGGCCACGGTGCGGTAGTTGACCGCGTCCGCGATGGCGTCGCTGCGGGCCGCGGGCCGGGTGTCGGCCCACATCACCACGTTGACGAGGATGTCCTGCCGGTTGGTGCGCTCCTCCGGGTTGATGCCCAAGATGCCGCGCACCAACAGGTCTTTGATGAACACCTGGTCCAGTTGAGAAAGATCGGTCATGGTCACATCCTCAGATGCGCGCCGCCGGTGAGTCGGATGATCTCGCCGGTGATGAAATCGTTGCGGAGGAGGTAGAGCAGGGTTTCGGCCACGCTGTCGGTTCCGCCGGCTCGGGCCAGGGGCACGGTGGCAAGAACATTTCGCCAGTAGGCGTCGGAAGCGCCCTCGGGCGGCAGCATGGCCCCCAGGGCGATGCCGTTGACCCGCACCCGGGGCGCGAGCTGGATGGCCGCGGTCCGGGTGAACGCGTCCAGCGCGCCTTTGGAGATGGTGTAGCTGAAGTGGGTGAGGTAGGGGCGTTCGGTGCGCCAGTCGGTGATGTTGACCACCGCGCCCTCCAGGTCCTCGGGCAGGGCCCGATAGAAGGCCTGGGCGAGGAGGACGGGCGCGCGCAGGTTCACCCGCAGGGTCTGGCTCCAGCCCTCGATGGTGAAATCGGGCAGCGTATCTTTGGGAAAGATGGCGGCGCTGTTCACCAGGATCTGCACGGGCGGGAAGCCCTCGGGCAGGTCAGCGAACAAAGGCCCGGCGTCATCCAAGCGACTGAGGTCGGCCTGGCGCAGCAGGACGCGGGCGCCCAGGGCCTCGGCCTCGGCCGCGGTGACTTGAGCCCGCGTCGCGGAGCGATTATAATGCAGGATGAGATGGCATCCGGCTCGGGCCAGCGCCAGGGCGAGCCCCCGCCCGATGCGATGCGCGCCGCCGGTGATGAGGGCGGTTTTACCGTGTAAATCCATGCATAGTCCTGTGTCAGTTGAAATGAACGATGGATGAACCCAGGCTGGAGATCGACGAAAGCCGACGCCAAATCCTTTGGCGGGTGAGCCTGTGTCGGCCTTTTGAACGGCTGTCAACGCCGTGGGGGGTCCTATGGCGGGGGGAGGAAACGGGCGGGGGCGTGGAAGCGTGGGTGGACGCGCACGCGGCCTTCGAGCTGATCATGGAAGGGGAAGCCATCACCCTGTTCGAGTCGGTCACGCCCGGACGTCATCGCTATCTCCTCACCGTGTTGGATAGCACGGACGTGGCGCGCTGAGCTCATCTAAACAGACGCCCTGAGCCGCGGCCCGCCGATACCGATGAAAATGGGTGCGTATTCCGTACTGCGTAATGCGTATCGCCCATCAGTTTAACGCAATACGAAATACGCAATACGTCCCTTGCAGCCTCGGCTAAGGTTGTTGCCAAAGCCTTTTCGCAAGCAACGCCAATGTTTATTTTCAGAACAGGCGGTTGATAATCCCCAGCAGCAAGCTCAATGCCAGGGAAAGCAGGATCATCGAGGTGAAGGGGATGTAAATCCTGACGTTTTCTCCCTCGATGCGGATATCGCCGGGCAGACGTCCGAACCAGGAAAACGCGCCGGTCCAGACCAGGACGCCGCCCAGGATGACCAGGAGGCCGATGAGGATGATAAGCGCGCCGATCTGCTGGTGGTTCATAGGGCCATTATGCCATAAAACCGCGTCTCTCCATAGGGGCGCCACGG
>CAZDCN010000221.1:0-4885 GCA_964503945.1 uncultured Caldilineales bacterium | reverse complement strand
CAGCATAACGATGATGAGGCCCACTCCCTGCAAGACCATGAAGGGGATGGCCCCCTTGTGGATGTCGATGGTCTTCACCTCCGGCGGGGCCACGCTTTGCAGATAGAACAGGGAGAATCCCACGGGCGGGGAAATGAAAGCCATGTTCAGGTTGATGGCCATCATCACCGAGAACCACACCAGGTCCACGCCCAGCTCTCGGGCCGCGGGCACCAGCAGGGGCATGGCGATGAAACTGATCTCGATGAACTCCAGGTTGATGCCCAGGAGGAAGATGGCGATGTTGGCCACGATGATGAAGCCCCAATAGCCGCCGGGCAGGTCCGTGAGCAACGATTTCACATATTCCTGGCCGCCCAGGCCGTCGAACACGATGCTAAAGTAGGTGGAGGCAAAGAGGATCATCAGCACCAGGGCGGTGATGTTGGCCGTGGATCGGGCCGCTTTTTTGATCAGGTCCCAGGTGAGATTGCGATTCATCGCGGTGAGCACCGTCGCGCCGAACGCGCCCACCGCGCCCGCTTCTGTGGGCGTTGCGAAACCGAAGAAGATGGAGCCCAACACCGCAAAGATAAGGATCAGTGGCGGCACAACAGCCACCAGCACTCGACGGAAAAGAGCCCAGCCCTGATAGGTGCGGGCTTCTGGCGGCAAGGCCGGCGCTTTCTCCGGCTTCAACCACGCCACCACCAGGACATAAAGCGCATACAGTCCCGCCAAGATCAGGCCGGGGATCAACGCGCCCATGAACAGATCCCCCACGCTGATGCCCACCTGATCGCTGAGCACCACCAGCACCAGACTGGGAGGCAGCAACTGGGCCAGGGTGCCCGAAGAGATGATCGCGCCCGTGGCTAGCTGATGATCATACTTGTATTTCACCATAATGGGCAGAGACATGAGGCCCATCACGATGACCGTAGCCGCCACCACGCCCGTGGCCGCGGCCAACAACGTGCCCACAATGACCACCGTCAGAGCGAGACCGCCGCGCAACGGCCCCAGCAGAATGCCAATGGTGGTGAGGAGCTGTTCCGCCAACCCCGATTTCTCGAACACCGCGCCCATGAACACGAAGAAAATGATGGCTAACAAAGTGAAGTTGTTCATGCTCCCAAACCAACGGCTGGGCAACAGCTTCAGCAGGTTGGGATTGAACGCCCCCAGGGCGATGCCGAGGATGGTGAAGATGACCGCGGTGCCAGCGAAAGAAAAGGCTACCGGATATCCGACCAGAATCAAAATAAAGAAGAAAACAAACATCGACAGGGCAAGCAGGCCCAATAACGTTGCAGATGCCATAATCGTTCTCCCGAATGTTGCGATGCGGCGATGAAAGGCTATTCAATGCGCAGAGGCTCTTCGTGTTCCTTTTCCTTCAGAACCTCCTCGGAGACCCTGCCCCGAAGATACCACCAATACTTGATCTGCTCGGAAATGGATTGCAACAAGAGCGTGAAGAAGCCGAAAATAATCATCGACTTGATGGGCGCCCGGGGCAGACCGCTGGGATCGGGCGACCATTCCATGGCCCCCCAGCTTCCATCAGGCCGCAACCCCCACGATTGCAGGATCGCGGGCCAGGCGATGTAGCTTCCCAGGATGAGGAAGGGGATCAGGAAAAAGAAATTCCCGATGAAATCCAGCCACACCCGCCGCCGCTTTGGCCATTGCCCATAGAGGAAGTCCACCCGCACATTGATGTCGTACTTCAAAATGTAGGGGAAACTAAAGATGAACACCAGCGAATAAAGATACCATTGCAGCTCGATAATCATGTTCGACGTCAGGCGCACGCCGATCACGAACCCCGTGTACCGAAGCACGACGTTCATGAATCCGATAACCACCACCAGAATGGTGAGCATCTGCGAGAGCCAGCCCAGCCATTCGGTGAGGCTATCAACGCTCTTCACATACTTCTCAGCGAATGCAGCCACATAACACCTCCTGGGAGTGCGAGATGGGTTGGATGTGTATCAAGCGATATGGCTTTTGGGTTTGAATTGTTGAAACAAATAAGCGACGCCGTGGAACAGCTTTTTGAAAAACCAGGAAGCTGGCGCAAGAAGCAGGTCGATAAGCCGGTTGATGTGGTAAAAAATCCTTCGGAAAATGTTGAAAATCGGCTCCAGAATGCGTTGAAGCAAAGGAGTGTGCGCATATATCACGGATAACACCAAAATGGCGACGGAGATGCTGAATTTCTGCCAGCTTTTGAAGTCGAATTCCCTCCCCATCAACAGTGTGATGTCGGAAATCAGCACTTCCACGCCGATGGCCAGCACCAGCAAATAGGCCGCGGTCGCCAGCACCGGCTCCCGCTCGATCATGATCGTGAAAATCTGGGCAGCGAAACGCATGATCAAAATGCCAATGGCCACGCCCAAAAAAACCACCCAGAAGCTCTTGCTTAGCGCCACCGCGGCCACCACATTATCCAAACTGAAGGCCATGTCCGCCAGATTCACCAACAACACCACCGTCCAAAACCCTTTCCCTTGCACTTTTCTGGCCATTTCCTCCGCTTCTTCCTCCTCATCCCAGCTCTCGTGCGCCGCACCCAGGTGCTCGATGGCCAGTTTGAAAAGATAAGCCGCGCCTAGCAGACGCAGCCAGGGGTTGGCAATGATGAATGACGCCAGGAAAAGCATCAACGCCCGACCCGCATACGCGCCCAACAATCCCACCGTGAGTGCCGCTTTTCGCTGAGGGCCAAACACCCGATCGCCCCATTTGGCCATGAACTCCAGCCAGTCCGGCCAGGGAATCGATTTATCCACCGGCAACGGAGCCACCATGGCCCCCAAGACCGCGGCGTTGTCAATGGATAAAATGCCTTCCAGAAAGATCAGCTGAATAACAATGAAGACAACTTCAACGGGCGTCATGATTTGTTTGCAAGAGAAAAGGAGCCGGACAATTGATTTCGAAAGAAAACCTCAAACGCGGTACAATCAAAAACGGCAATGGATGGTGACGCCTGCTGCCATCCACCTTCTTATTTTTTCACGGAAGGCCACTATAGCATGAAATCCTTTTGTGAGCAACGTTCAAACCACTTTTGAATGTATCTTTTCTTCTTTTTTGGAGATTACAAGCCATTATGTCTCACGCCAAGCTCTACATTCCCGGCCCCACCGAAGTCGCCCCCCAAGTCCTCGCCGCCCAGACCCGTCCCATGGTCGGGCATCGTAGCAAGGATTTTGCCGATCTCTTTTATCACATCCTGCCCCGGCTCAAACAGGTCCTCCTCACCGACCAACACGTCTACATCACCGCCTCTTCCGGTACGGGCCTGCAAGAGGCCGCGGTGCGCAACGCCGTGCGCCCGGGCCGCAAGGTCCTCAACATGGTGGCGGGCGCGTTCGCCGACCGCTGGAACCAGGTGTCCGTCAGCAACGGCAAGGACGCGGTGCGGGTGGACATCGAATGGGGCCAGCCCATTCGCCCGGAGGATGTGGACGCGGCCCTGGCCGCGGGCGGCTTCGACGCGGTCACCATCGTCCACAACGAGACCAGCACCGGCGTCATGAGCGATATCGAAGCCATCGCCCGCCTGGTGCGCGAAAAATATCCCGACGTCCTCATCCTGGTGGACGCGGTCTCCTCGGCCTCGGGCGTGCGCATCCCCTTCGACGACTGGGGACTGGACATGCTCCTCACCTCCAGCCAGAAAGCCTTCGCCCTGCCGCCGGGCCTGGCCTTCGCCGCGGTCTCCGACCGGATGCTGGAACGGGCCCGGGAAGTCCCCCACCGCGGATGGTACTTCGATTTGCTCACCCTGGAAAAATACCTGGCCGCGGGCAAGACCACGCCCGCCACCCCCGCCATCAGCCTCCTCTACGCCCTGGATGTCCAGCTCGACCGCATCCTGGCCGAGGGCCTGGAAAACCGCTGGGCCCGACATGAAACCTGCATGACCATGACCCACGCCTGGGCCCGCGAGCGCGGCTTCCAGCTCTTCCCCGCGCCCGGCTACGAATCCCGCACCGTCACCTGCGTGCGCAACACCCGCGAGATCGACGTCCCCGCCATGATCGCGTTCGCCCGAGAACGGAACATGGTCGTCGGCAATGGCTACGGCGCGCTGAAGAACCACACCTTCCGCATCGCGCACATGGGCGAGCTGGGGCCCGACGATATGCAGGCGCTTTTCGATGTATTGGACGCGTTTTTGGGAAAAGCGTCATGATGGATGATGGAAGATCACGCCTTATCCCAGACGACGCGACCCGCGGCCGGCGACCTCATCACCATCGAAAAACGGAACGCCCGCGGCCATCTCGTCGTCTCCTATCCAGGCTGGCTGGTTCAGAGCAGCGACCCCATCCTCATCCTCGCCCGCTGGAACATCCCCGACCTGGTCACGCCCTACGTCACCTTCGCCCAGGGCGACCTGCTGCTGGAAGCCTATCATCGCCAGCGGCCCTACAACGTCTTCGCCCTGTACAATGGTCGGGATGCGCCCAACATCGACTGGGCGGAGACCCTGTCCCGGGCGGGGGAGAACGCGCGGGATCAGCTCTGCCGCCTGCTGCCCGACGCGGCCCTGAAGGGCCTCTACATCAACTTCACCCGGCCCGTGCAGTTCGACCCCCAACGCCGACGCCTGGCCTGGTTCGACCTCGACCTGGACATCTGGGTCCCGGCCGAGGGCCCGCCCCTGCTGCTGGATGAAGCGGAATACCGGGCGCTGAACCTGGCCGAAACAGAACCCGATCTGGCCCGGGCCATCGAGCAGGCGAAGCGGGGTTGGCTCTCGGGCTCTCTGCGAAATCATCCCTGTTCCGTAAATAGACGTTAGCCTCGTCTGCGGAGACCTTCTCAGAGCCAGCGTTGGCCGAGGGCTCAGCGACGTCATGCGTAAAACGTAAAACGTGAG
>CAZDCN010000220.1:0-4898 GCA_964503945.1 uncultured Caldilineales bacterium | reverse complement strand
GCCGGATGAGCCAAACGAGTGAGTGCATGGTGCTAGTGCAGAGCAATCAGGCCGTGAATCATTCGGGCCGCAGTATAGCACCAAAGGCCCTAATGTGCGACTTTTTTCGCATGGGATGTTTTATCGGTCGAACCCCCGCAGGCGACCTGCGGGCTAGAAAGTGCGCCCCGTCAACGGGGCTTTGGCCGTGGTCCCCCGCCCGAAAGCCGTGGTCACCCGGCGTCGTATCGTGGCCCGGAACTTCAGCTTCGGGCGCCGACTCTCCCTGGCCTTTCGTGCTGGACTATGATAAAAATAAGGCGTCATCCCTTCAACGCATTTCGATGCGCACACCGCGAAGCTATGGACATGGGCGCCTCCTGAACCCCTTGGAACCGTCCATGCATCGACGCCCGGCGATTCATCGCCGGGCTACCAAACAGCGCCGGATGAAATCCGGCTTAGCCCCGATGGGGCGCCGTTGGTAGTCGGGGAAATGATGCCCCGGCGGAGGCGGCAGACGCCAACCTTCAGCTGATTTAGGACGCACCCTGTTGACATGCTGAATCGCAGGGGCGGATGGCGACTCCCCTGTCTTTCCGTTCACCCATCCCACCACGCATACTCATCCCTCGCGTTCACATGACTTTGCCAGCTTTCTTTGCAGAGGCGGTCACTCGGGCGGAATGGATTCTGGCCGTGCTCACCTTCATCATTATCGTCGGTCCTCTGGTTGCGGAGCGTTTCCGCCTGCCGGGCATGCTCGGATTGGTGCTGGGAGGGATGCTTCTGGGGCCTTTTGTCCTGAGCTTTTTGCCCGAAGGCTCCCTGGACGCCTTAGGCGGCCTGGGCATCCTCTATCTCATGTTTCTCGCCGGCGCCGAGCTGGATCTCAACCTGTTCGCCCGCCATCGCTCCGCCGCCATCACATTTAGCGCACTCACTTTCCTCTTTCCTTTCCTGCTGGCCGTGGCGGTTTCCCGCCACATGGTGATGCTCAGTTGGCCCGCGGCCGCGCTCATGGGCGCGGTGTGGGCCTCTCACACCCTGGTGGCTTATCCCGTTGTGCGTCAGACAGGGTTGGCCGGCAACAAAGCCGTGGCCATCGCTGTCGGCGCGACCGCCATCACCGACACCCTGGCCTTGCTGATTCTTGCCCTGGTGTCCGGCTTGTCGCAAGATGGCGGAGGCAGCGGCGCGCTGATTCTGCTTCGATTGGGCGCGGCCTTGGCCATCTTGCTGGCTTACACCATGCTATTCTTGCCATGGTTGGCCAGACGGTTCTTCGCCGGGCCGGGGCAAGAGCGCCTCATGCGTTTCGTTTTCATTCTCGGAGCCATGGCGTCGGCCGGGTTGCTGGCGGAAATGGGGGATATCGAGGGGATCGTGGGCGCTTTTTTCGCGGGCATGGGCTTGAATCGTTTGATTCCCAACAACGGACGCTTAATGGAGCAAACTGAGTTCTTCGGCTCCGCCTTATTCGTGCCCGCCTTCCTGGTGTCCGTGGGCATGCTGCTCAATCCCGCGGTGCTGTTCCATGCGACGACTCTGAAACTGGCGCTGGCTTTCGCCGCCGCGCTGACGATAGGTAAATTGGCCGCGGCCGTGGTGGCGGGATGGCGTTTTCGATTCTCTTGGGCGGAGATCGGCGTCGTCTTTTCCCTCACCATCGCTCAGGCCGCCGCCACTCTGGCCTCCACCATGGTGGGGCTCAAGTTGGGCTTGTTCGGCGAGGACGTGGTCAATGCCGTGCTTCTGGTGGTCCTGGCGTCGCTAATCGCTACGTCGATTGGCGCCATGTTCTTTGGCGGCAAAGTCAAGCCCGAAGCGCTGGTGGTCCGTCCGCTGGGCTCCCTGGTGATCGTGCCTGTGTGGCCCAGTCAGAACATGAAGCGGCTGATGCAATTGGCCGCGCAAATCGCCCAGGCCGACGCGGGCGCGGTCACCCCGGTGGCGGTCGTTCCTGAACATAATCTCGCCGCGCGCGATGAGATCGAACGATGGTTGAAAGAGGCCGAGCGCCATGGCTCGGCCGCAACCGCGGACGTGGAAGGCGCTTTGCGCATCGACACCTCCATCCCAGTGGGCGTGATCCGCGAATTGCAGGAGCGAGACGGCTCCTTTGTGCTGGCTGCGTGGCAAGAGTCGCCCAACCTGCAGCGCCTGTTCGTTGGCCGCGAGATCGATCGCATCGGCGCCCGCTCCACCGCGCCCATGGCCGCTGTGCGCTTCGCCGACGCGCCCATCGAACGCCTGGTCTTGCTGGTGGGCAAAGATGACGGCTCCACGGGATATCAAGTGGATTTGCAGGTGGCCGCCGAAGTGGCCAAGCGCCTTTATCGCAGCGCCAAGTTGCCGCTCGTTGTGTTCGTCACCGATCAATCCAATCTCGAAACCCTCGATCTGCCCAAGGACGCTGAAGTCATCACCATCGGACCTGGCGTGGAAGAAGCCATCGCGCATTTTCAACCCCATGACCTCGTGATTGCGCCGGCGGCCATCATCCAGCGCGCCATCGGTTTGCGCACGCCCCAACTGGTGGCGTTGGCCAAGGATGTTTCCGTGTTGATTGCCGCCGGCCCCTACCGCCTTGATTTCAGCAAAGTGAAATTGGGGCAGGAAAGCGAATCCATCATCAGCCTGGGAAAGGGATAACAGGAGCCAAACCCATGAGTCGTCCCTCGCCCCCGACCATCATCACCGGCGTTTGCCCCCACGACTGCCCCGACACCTGCGCCTGGCAGGTGACCGTGGACCCGGCCAGCGGCCGCGCCATCCGCATCCAGGGCCATCCCGATCACCCCGTCACCCAGGGGAGGCTGTGCGGCAAGGTGGACCGCTACCTGGAGCGCGCCTACCATCCCGACCGCCTGACCACGCCCCTGAAGCGGGTGGGGCCCAAGGGCGCGGGCCGGTTCCAGCCCATTAGTTGGGATCAGGCCGTGCGCGAGATCAGCCAGCGGCTGGGGGAGATCGTGGCCGCGTTCGGGCCCGAAGCTGTCATGCCCTACTCCTACGCCGGGACCATGGGGGCGCTCCAGGGCGAAGGCATGGCCTCCCGCTTTTTCAACCGCCTGGGCGCGACGCGGCTGGCCCGCACCATCTGCTCGGAGGCGGGCTTCGAGGGCTTTCAGTACGTCACCGGCCGGGTGATGGGGCCCGCGCCCGAGGACTTCGCCCACGCCGAGCTCATCCTCATCTGGGGCAACAACACCCTCACCAGCAACCAGCACCTGTGGCCCTTCATTCAGCAGGCCCGCCAACGGGGCGCGCCTGTCATCGTCATCGACCCCGCCCGCACCCGCACGGCCCGGGCCGCGGACGAATGGATCCCCATCCGCCCGGGCACGGACGGCGCCCTGGCCCTGGCCATGATGCACGTGATCATCACTGAGGACCTGGTGGATCATGACTATGTGCGAGCCTATACCGCCGGTTTCGAGGCGTTGCGAGATCGGGTGGGAGAGTTTTCCCCCGCCTGGGCCCAGGGGATCACCGGCATTTCCGCCGGACGCATTGTGACGCTGGCCCGCGAGTACGCGGCGGCCCGGCCCGCGGCTGTGCGCATCAACTACGGCTTGCAGCGCCACGCGGCCGGGGGCATGGCCGTGCGCAACATCGCCACCCTGCCCGCGCTGGTCGGGCACTGGCGCTACCGGGGCGGCGGCGTTCTCCTCAGCAGCAGCGGCGCCTTCCATCTCGACAAAACCGTTCTCAAACGGCCCGACCTGTTGGGCCACCGCCAGCCCCGCACGCTGAACATGATCCGCCTGGGCGACGCGCTCAGCCTGGACCCCGTCCGCCGCGCCCGCGCCCACTACGCGCCCCGCCCCATCGACCGCAAGCCCGCGCCTGAGAACGCGGGCCCGCCGGTGAAGGCCCTCATCATTTACAACAGCAACCCCGCCGCGGTCGCGCCCGATCAGCCCGCGGTGCACGCGGGCCTGGCCCGGGAAGACCTGCTCACCATCGTCCTGGAGCACTTCCAGACCGACACCGCGGACTACGCCGACTACCTCCTCCCCGCCACCACCCAGCTCGAGCATTGGGACATCCTCAAGCCCTACGGCCATCTCTACCTGGCCCTGAACCGGCCCGCCATTGCGCCCCTGGGCGAGAGCCTGCCCAACAGCGAGATCTTCCGGCGGCTGGCCCGGGGTCTGGGGTTCCGCGACGACGCGTTCGAACAGGACGACGTCAGCATCCTGCGGGAATTCATCGAGGCGCAGACCCACCCCAGCATGGCGAGCGTCACCTGGGAGCGGCTGCTGGAGGAGGGCTTCGTGCGCCTGTCCCTGCCCGAGCCCTTCCTGCCCTTCGCCCACGGCTTTCCCACGCCCGACGGCAAATGCCAGCTTTACAGCCAGCGCATGGCCGATGACGGCTACGATCCCCTGCCCGCGTGGACGCCTCCTCGCTCCCTGGCCCAGGCGCACCCGCGCACCCTCACCCTCATCTCCCCCCCCGCGCACAACTTCCTCAACACCACCTTCGCCAATATGGCGCGTTTTCGTCGCCGCGAGGGTGAGCCCCTGGTGTGGGTGCATCCTGACGACGCCCGGGCCCGCGGCATCGATGACGGCGCGCCCGTCATCCTGGAGAACGACGTGGGCCGGGTGCAGCTCACCGCGCGGGTGACCGAGGATGTGATGCCGGGCGTGTTGCTGGCCCCTACCATCTGGTGGGCCAAGCTCAGTCCCGACGGACGCAATGTCAACTGGCTCACGCCCCAGGCCGAGACCGACATGGGCGGCAGTCCCATCTTCTATGATGTGCGGGTGACCCTGCGGCGGGCAGGGACTGCTCTGAAGATGGAATTTGGACGCGGATGAACGCGGAAAAACGCGGATAACGCCCCATGTGCAACTGCTTCGTAAATAAACGTTGGCGTCGTTGGCGGAGACCTTCTCAGAGGCAGC
>CAZDCN010000219.1:0-4906 GCA_964503945.1 uncultured Caldilineales bacterium | reverse complement strand
CGGAGTTGGGAGGGCGCAGGCCCTCCCTTGGCCGCAGGCCCGAAGAGCCCGACTTCCAGTCGGCGGTTTCATGCGACGCCCCGATTTGAGTTTGCAGCGTATGTGGTGCTATAATGGTGTCATCATGGACCTGCGCTCGTTGCGGATCGTCATAGACACCAATGTCCTTTTCGAAGGCTTGACCCAGAAGAACCGGGCCAGCAGTTTGATTGTCGAGGCCTGGCTTGCTGGCGAGCTGCGGGGCGCTGTGTGCGAGGCCCTGGCGCTGGAATATGTGGATGTGCTGAGCCGGAAGCTTTCGCCTCAGCGCTGGCAGATGATCCAGCCGCTGCTTCGGGCCTTGTTGGAACGGGCGCAATTCGTTCCGATTTACTATACCTGGCGCCCGAGCTCGCCCGATCCCGCGGATGATCACGTGGTGGACTGCGTGCTGAACGCCAGCGCTTTGCTGATCACCTGGAATACGGCGGACTTTCGTCGGGCCAGCCAGGCCTTACATTTGAACATGCTCACGCCGCCCGAGTTTGTGGCCTGGTGGAGCGCCATGGAAACCATCTCTCCGGAGGAAGCGACATGAGCCGATTGACCTTGCGATTGCCCGATACGCTGCATCGCCAGTTGAAGGCGGCCGCCCGAAAGGAAAATGTGTCTCTCAACCAGTTCATCGTCTATGCGTTGACGCGTCAGATGGCTGCCTATGAGATGGAGGAGGCGTCCGCGGAAGAAGTGCAACGACAGGAGGAGAGCTTCCGGTGGTTGGTGGCGCACTTGCGAAAGGGCGCTCCCGAAGACATCCAGCGGGCCCTGGACATGCGCGAAACTGGGGAGGCGGATGAAGTGATGCAGTGGCCGCAGGTGCAGCAGCTACGGGCGCGCGTTCAGGCCAGGCTGCTGGAGGATGCAGACAAGGTCCTGGCCGAGTATTGAATCTGAACGGGGGGCATCCTAATTCGAGCGCGCTGACCGAGTGAACTCGGACTCTTCAGGCGCGGCCCCCTCCTTTCGTTCTTCCCCCGCTCCGAAACGGGCGGGGGAAGCGGTGCGGAAGGGGATTTTGTTTGCGCCAATGGTCGGCCCCTTCGGCAGGCTCAGGGCAGGCTTCGCCGACCGGTCGTTCTGCACGCGGGGGAGGGCGCAGCTTGTCCTGAGCGAAGCCGAAGGAGCCCTCCCTTGGCCGCAGGCCCGAAGAGCCCGACTTCTAGTCGGCGATTTCATGCGCGCGGCCAACCCCTCCCAAAAACAAGCCCCCGGCGCATCTCACGCCAGGGGCTGTATCAACAACCTCCGGGAGGCGGCGACGAGTTTTGGTCTCGCAGAAACCGTTTGCCGCCGCCTCCCGGAGGTGCATTTTCCTAATCCACCGGCGGGGCCGGCGCGATGGGCTCATCCTCCTCGCCCCCGGCCTCCTGCGCCGCGGCTTCGGGCCCGTCGCCGTTGGCCGAGGGCGGCTCCGAGGGCGCATCCTCGAAGACCGCGTCCTCCACCGTCGCCTGGGGCTCAGATTCCGGTTCGGGCTCAGCTTGGGGCTGGGACTCAGCCGCGGCCTGGGCTTGCTGCTGCTGGTAGAGGAACTGCCCGATCTGTTGGGAAGATTGGACCAGCAAGTCGGTGGCTTGTTGCAGTGCGTCCGGGTCCTCGCCCTGGGCCACTTGCTCCACCTGGGCGATGATGCTGTTCAGCTCATTCACCATCTCTTGGGGCAGGGCGTCGCCCGCCTCCTGCATGGCCTTGCGGGTCTGGAAGATGACCGCGTCCGCCCGGTTGCGCTCGCTGATGAGCTTGCGCCGGCGT
This sequence comes from uncultured Caldilineales bacterium, assembly GCA_964503945.1. Taxonomy (GTDB): domain Bacteria; phylum Chloroflexota; class Anaerolineae; order J102; family J102; genus M2005. The sequence continues at coordinate 3,115 of CAZDCN010000219.1, read as the reverse complement.
TCATCCTCGGCCTTGTGGGCCTCGGCCTCGGCCACCATGCGCTGGATCTCCTCCTCGCTCAGGCCCGAACTGGCCACGATCTTGATGGACTGACTACGGCCCGTGGCCTTGTCCACCGCGCTCACGTGGAGGATGCCGTTGGCGTCGATGTCGAAGGTGACCTCGATCTGGGGCACGCCCCGAGGCGCGGGCGGGATGCCATCCAGGATGAAGCGGCCCAGGATCTTGTTGTCCTGGATCAAGGGGCGCTCGCCCTGGGCGATGACGATCTCCACCTGGCGCTGATTATCCGCCGCGGTGGTGAAAAGCTGGGTTTTCTTGGTGGGGATGGTCGTATTGCGCTCGATCATGGGCGTGGCCACGCCGCCCAGGGTCTCGATGGAGAGGGTCAGGGGCGTCACGTCCAGCAGCACGATGTCCTTGACGTCGCCGCCCAGCACGCCCGCCTGGATGGCCGCGCCCACGGCCACCACCTCATCGGGATTGAGGCCCTTGTGAGGCGCCTTGCCGAAGAACGCGCGCACGGCCTCCTGCACCGCGGGCATGCGGGTCATGCCGCCCACCAGGAGCACGTCGTCGATGTCGGAGGGACGCAGGCCCGCGTCCTCCAGGGCCTGCTGCATGGGACCCATGGTGCGCTGGATCAGGTCCTCGGTGAGCTGCTCCAGCTTGGCCCGGGTGAGGGTGACGATGAGATGTTTGGGACCGGACGCGTCCGCGGTGATGTAGGGCAGGTTGATCTCGGTCTCCAGCATGGTGGAAAGCTCGATCTTGGCCTTTTCCGCGGCCTCCTTCAGCCGTTGCAGCGCGGTGCGGTCCTGGCGCAGGTCGATGCCGTGCTCCACCTGGAAGACGTCGGCCACCCAGTTGATGATGCGGCGGTCGAAGTCATCGCCGCCCAGGAAGGTGTCGCCGCTGGTGCTGAGCACCTCGAACACGCCGTCGCTGATATCGAGGATGGAGATGTCGAAGGTGCCGCCGCCCAGGTCATAGACCGCGACCTTCATCTCCTGGCCCGCCTTGTCCAGCCCGTAGGCCAGGGCCGAAGCCGTGGGCTCGTTGATGATGCGCAGCACCTCCAGGCCCGCGATGCGGCCCGCGTCCTTGGTGGCCTGCCGCTGCGCGTCGTCGAAGTACGCGGGCACGGTGATCACCGCCTGGGTCACGGGCTCGCCCAGATAGGCTTCCGCGTCCGCCTTGATCTTCTGCAACACCATGGCCGAGATCTCGGGCGGGGAATACTCCCGGCCATCCATGATCACCCGCACATCGCCGTTGGGCGCTTCCGTCACCCGATAGGACACATGCTTGACGGCCTCCTGCACCACCGGGTCGTCGTATTTGCGGCCCATGAAGCGCTTGACCGAGAAAATGGTGTTTTCAGCGTTGGTGATGGCCTGGCGGCGGGCGATCTGCCCCACCAGGCGCTCCCCGGTTTTGGGATTCACCGCCACCACCGAGGGCACAAGACGCCCCCCTTCCGCGGAGGTGATGACCGTGGGTTCGCCGCCTTCCATGACGGCGCAAACAGAGTTCGTGGTTCCTAAATCGATACCGATAATTTTGGGCATGGGATTCTAATCCGTAATGCGTGATGCGTACATGGTTGAAATGGTTTGCTGCTTTCGTTACGCAGAAAGGCGGAGGAGGGTCGCGCTGTCGCGTGGCCGCCTGGCCGTGCAGTCATCTATCGACCAGGCTTCCAGACGACCCATCGACTGCGCGGCTACTCCGCCACGCTGACCAGGCTGGCCCGGATGACCTTGTCCTTCAGCTTGTAGCCCTTGCGGAATTCTTGCACGATGTGTCCGCTTTCCACCTGGTCGCTGGGGGCCATGGTCACGGCCTCGTGCACCTCGGGGTTGAACTCGCCCGAGGCGTCGATGGCTTCCAGCCCCTGATTCTCCAGGATCTTCTGCAGCTTGCGATAGATGAGCTCGAAGCCCTCGATCCAGGCGGCGTGGGCCTCCCGATCCTCCTCGGGGATGGCCTCGAACGCGCGCTCGAAGTCATCCAGTACGGGCAGCAGCTCCAGGATGAGCTTTTCGTTGGCCAGAGCGATGCGCTCGGCCACCTCCCGCTCCTTGCGGCGGCGGAAGTTCTGCAACTCGGCCTGGGCCCGCAGCGCGTGGTCGCGGGCCTCATCCGCGGCCTGGCGGGCCTCTTTCAGCTCCTCGATGAGCGCGGCCATCTCCGGGCTGAGCTCGCCCGACGCCTCCATCTCTTCCTCGGCCGCGGTTTCTGCATCGATGACCGCTTCCGCCGCGGATTCGGCGGCCTCTTCCATGTCCTCCAGGGTCTCCTTCAAGGCTTCTCCGGCCGCCGCCTCGGCCTCGATGGCGACATCTTCGTCATCATGAACGATCTCGCCCGTAACGGCTTCGGGCGTCTCGGGTTGTTCGGGAATAGGATTTTCTTGGGTTTTCGGGGTGTTGTCTTGTTCGGTCATGATGGGTCCTTGTGACGTCATTTTTGAGATTGGCGATACTCATCCGATGATTTTACATGGGGGTTGGTTTCATTGTAAGCTGGGACTGCCGACGAACTTCGCCGGGCTTCGTCCGACATCTCGCCATTTCGCGCCATGATTTCATGGGAGGATGACCATGGCTTCCGATGCCGTGCATATCGACTGGACATATCGGGGCAAGCCCGATTTTCTGGCAGGAACAGGAGCGACGCGCGCGGAACGGGCGCTGGCCTGGGCCGCGGGGCTTCTGGGCGCGGGCCTGTACGCCTATTTCTTCCTGAAAGGAAGTTACGCCTGGGCCTGGTGGCAATATGCGCTGGCCGCGATCCTGGCGTTCGACGTCGCGGGCGGCGTCGTGGCCAATTCCCTGAATTCCTGCAAACGATTTTATCACACCCCGCCCCTTCCCGACGAACCGCGCGCGGCCTTCTTCTTCAAAAACCATCTGTTCTTCACCGCCTTGCATCTGCATCCCCTGGTCATCGCCCTGGTTTTCGATGGATGGCTGGCATTTGGGCTTTTCTGGTACGCGGCGTTGCTGGTCGCCGCGCGCATCGTGCTCAAGACGCCCCTCTACCTCCAACGCCCGACCGCCTTTCTGCTCATCCTCCTGGCCCTGCTCATTAACGCCTATGGCATCGCCCC
>CAZDCN010000218.1:0-4940 GCA_964503945.1 uncultured Caldilineales bacterium | reverse complement strand
CGAAGTCCTTGAGCCACTTGTTCATCAACTTCAGGCGCTTCTTGGGCTTGTCGTTGCCGTAGAAGAAGATCCAGGCGTTGGCGGGGTGGTAGTAGGCGTCGTGGAAGGCTTTGAACTGCTCGTAGGTGAGGTCGGGGATGTGCAGGGGATCGCCACCCGAGTCGTGGCCGTAGGTGGTGTCGGGGAAGAGACTGCGTTGGATTTCCCGATAGAGCACGTTATCGGGCGAGGAGTACGCGCCCTTCATCTCGTTGAAGACCACGCCCTTATAGCTGAGGCGACCTTCTTCGTCCACCTCGAAATGCCAGCCCTCCTGCCGGAAGGTAAGGGGCCGCAGCAGGGGGTAGAAAACCGCGTCCAGGTAAACGTCCACCAGATTGTAGAAATCCTTGTCGTTGGCGCTGGCCACGGGGTAGACGGTGCGGTCGGGCCAGGTCATGGCGTTGAGGAAGGTGTTCATGGAGCCTTTGACCAGCTCCACGAAGGGCTCCTTCACCCGATACTTGCGGGACCCGGCCAGCACGACGTGCTCCAGGATATGGGCGATGCCGGTGTCGTCTCGGGGCGGGGTGCGGAAGCCGATGCCAAAGACCTTGTTTTCGTCGTCGTTTTCCACAGAAATCAGCCGGGCGCCGGTCTTGATATGGCGGAACAGGCGCACGCGGCTGTTGATCTCGGGGATGTCGCGGGCCTCGATGAGCTCGAAGCCGTGATATTTGCTCATGAATGAACTCCTTACAAAAGGTGGGATTCGCGAAGCTTATTATAGCATCTGCTGCAAGATTTCTGTGGAGATCACCCGGAGCTAAAGCTCCGGGCTACGACACGACGCCGGGTGAACCCGGCTTTCGGGCGGGTGACCACGCAAGAGCCCCGTTTACGGGGCGTGGTTTTTAGCCCGCAGATTCACTTGCGGGTGTTCTTCGAAGACACGAAGACTTCCTTATTGTTTTTCCCTTCGTGCCGTCGTGTCTTCGTGTCCTTCGTGGCTCGAAATCGGGTATGTCAGTAGTCACGTTTTTTCTCGGTTAGATCGCCTCCAAATCCATGCCAATCTTTCGCCATAAACCGCGCAGGCGCACCAGTTGCACTCGATTCATTCGCAGCTTTTCAATCGTTGCCCTCCCGGTGCTGGTCAATCCTTCGATGACTGTCTTTTCCTGATCCCAAGCGAAATGATCTTCCCACCGGTCCTTGCGCGGATGAAAAAGAGGAACTTCCTGTCCGCTTTCGGGATCGATGGCCGTTTGACTGACGCCTTTATAGCGGTTGCATGACGGACACGCCAAACATAGATTGGATTCGTGGTCTCGCCTCCCTGACTTTTGGGTGTAATGTGATCGATTTCGAAAATGGTCACGGTCAGCGCCTCAGGAGTCCGGCAATATGCACAACGGCGCTTCTCCCGCTTCCGCACGAGCTCTTGCAATGATGGCGGGATGCTCATCGCGTTTCCGGTGAAGAGGCGGATGCGCCAAACTGGACCTGCAAAGTGAGCAAGGCCTTGGCTTTGAGGAGGTTAAGCTGATCGATGCGGTCCAAAAGCTGATTGAGTTCATCCTCCTCTTCAGGAGTCAGGGCGCGAGCTTTCGCCTCGGCCAACAATTCCTCCAGGCGAGTTTGCTGGTCGATGGAAAGTTTGCTGTGCGCCAGCGCTTCCAATTCGGAGCGCGTCAATCCCACGAGCAAATCCGCATCATCAGCGCGCTGCTTGCGCAATCGCTCATAGTCTTCCCAAGCCAACACGACGCCCACACGGCGTCCGTCTTCTTCGGTGATGTATCGTACAGGAGCAATCATCGGTTTGACCATCATGACCTCATGGCTATCAGACTCGGGATGGGCTGGCATTTTCCTAGCTTACCACATCCACATTTATCCGCCGATCTGATTCATGAGACGGGAGGTGGGGATGACGCCGTCGGGCAGGCCGTGGCCCCAGGGCTTGGCGTAAGCGGCTTCGATGATGGCCGCCTTCAGGGCCTCGGGCTCCATGCCCGCGCGCAGGGGCGTGAGGATGTCATACTCGCCATCCCGCAACAGACAGAGGCGAAGCTTGCCGTCCGCGGTGAGGCGCAGGCGGTTGCAGCTCTCGCAGAAGGGTTCGGACACGGAGCTGATGAAGCCGATGGTCCCCCGAGCTCCGGCCAGGCGGTAGGGTTTGGCCGGGTCGCGCGGGTCGTGGCCCGCGACCGGGGTCAGGGGCCCCAGCGCGGCCTCGATGCGGGCCCGGGTCTCCGATGAGCGCACCACCGCGGCCTGGGCGAACTCGGCCTCCTCCGCAAAGGGCATGAGCTCGATGAAGCGGATGTCCCAATCCCGCTCCAGGGTGAGCCGAGCCAGATCCACCACATCCTCGTCGTTGAACCCGCGGGTGACCACGGCGTTGATCTTGACCGGGGTCAGGCCCGCGGCCTCGGCCGCCTCCGCGCCCGCCAACACTTTGTCCAGGTCTCCCCAGCGGGTGATGAAGCGAAACTTTTGGGGGTCCAGGGTGTCGATGGAGATGTTCACCCGTCGCAACCCCGCGCGGGCCAGGGGCTCGGCCAGTTGGGGCAGGAGGATGCCGTTGGTGGTCATGGCGATCTCGCGGATGCCGGGGATGTGCGCGATCTGGCGCACGATCTCCACCAGATTGGGGCGCACCGTGGGCTCGCCGCCGGTGAGACGGATTTTGTGGATGCCCAACTCGGCCATCATCCGCACGATGACGATGATCTCCTCATCCGACATGAGCTCCGCGCGGGGACGGAAGGTCATGTCCTCGGGCATGCAATAGACGCAGCGCAGGTTGCAGACGTCGGTGAGGGAGACGCGCAGGTAGGTGAGCCGCCGCCCGAATTGGTCGATGAGCCGGGTGGCGGGGGTGTCGGCATGGAGGGGAAGGGTTGGAGCCATGACGCTAAGGGTGGGGAGAGGGGTTAGGTGGGGTTGGAGATCGCGGCCGGAGCCTGGGCGGCCTCCGATTCTTCGTTTGGAAGCAAACGGTAGGTGCAGCGGGCCTCGCCGTGGAGGATCTGGGTGAGGCGCAGGGGGATCATGCCCGTGAGCCGCCTGACCAGGATGTCATCCATCGCGCAGAGCTCGGGATGGCTGGCGACCAGGTCCTTGAAGGGGCAATGGCAGGTGTGGAGGATGACCTCCTCGCCCGCGCATTCGCAGAAGGCCATATAGCCTTCCTGGTTCAGAAAATCCACCGCGGCCTGCAGTCGCTCCTCCGGGGGCAGCGCGTCCAGGTCGGGCGGAGCGTGGCGCAGGGTCTCCTCCGCCATGGCCTCCATCACCTCGCGAAAGGCCTGAGGCGGCAAAGCCCGCTTCAGCGCGTCCAGGCTGACCGCGGCCAGCTTCTGGTAGTTGGTGGGGAAGAGGGCGTCCGCGTGGGGGGTGAGGGCGTAAAGACGCTTGGGCCGCCCCGCGCCGCGCTTGCGGCGGACGCGCGAAGCCTCCACCAGGTTGTCGCCGATGAGCAGGTCCAGGTGATGGCGCACGGACACGGGCGCCATGTCCAGATGCTCGGCCAGCTCATCGATGGTGGCCTGGCCGTGGCGCTTGAGATACTCGAGGATTTTCTGGCGGGCGGGATGCACGGCGTTATTCTAGCACGACGCAACGCCTCCGTCAATTTTTATCAAAACTTTCATAGAAATTCGGGAAGGGCCGCCGGGAAGGAGAGAATGCACCGAAAACGTCCGGGATCGGGTATAATGCGGGGTGATGGCTTCTATCCTGGAACTCAAACTCACGGGCGTCGCGCACGGCGGCGAGGCCCTGGGCAAGGCCGAGGGCCGCACCATTTTCGTGGCCTATGCGCTGCCCGGCGAACGGGTGCGCGTCGAGCTCGCCGACGTGCATAAGCGCTGGGCCCGGGCCCGTCTGCTGGAGGTGCTGGAGCCCAGCCCCGCCCGCGTCCAGCCCCTCTGCCCCCACTTCGGGCCCGAGGGTTGTGGCGGTTGCCAGTGGCAGCATATCGCCCGCGACGCCCAGACCGACTACAAAGCCCGCATCCTGCGGGACCAGCTCCAGCGCCTGGGGGGGTTGAAGAAGCCGCGAGTTTTGCCCACCCGCGCAGCGGGTGAAGCCTGGCGCTATCGCACCCAGATGGTTTTCTATCCCTCGGGCCAGGGCGATCTCGGCTTGCGCAAGCCCAACAGTTACGATGTCCTCCCCATCGACGCCTGTCCCATCCTCCACCCCGATCTGGAGGCCCTTTACCAGGACTTCAATGTGGCGTGGGACGGGCTGCGCAGCGTGGACCTGGCCGTGAGCCGGGCCACGGGCGAGAAGCTGGTGGCTTTGCGCACCCGCGGGGATGAAGCCCCCATGATCGAGGTGGATTTTCCCGTCTCCATTGTGCTGGAGCGCAGCGATGGGCGGGTGGAGACCCTGGTGGGGGAGCCCTGGTATGTGGAAACCCTCGCCGGGCTGACGTATCGGTTCAGCGCGGGCGCCCGACGCCCCTTCAACATCCCGGCCACAAGCCTCCTCATCGAGACGGTGGCGGAGCTGCTGGACGCCGGGCCCGGCCACGCGGTCATGGATGTGTACGCGGGCCAGGGGTTGTTCACCCAGGCCCTGGCCCAGCGGGTCAGCCTGGCCATCGGCGTCGAAGAGAACCCCTACGCGGTGGAGGACTGCGCGTTCAACTGCGGGCATCTGGATAACGTGGCGCTGCACGAAGGCCCGCCGCCCAAGGTGCTGCGCAAGCTAAAGGACCCCATCGATCTGGCGGTGGTGACGCCCCCCGACGCGGGCCTGGGCCATCGCATCGCCCAAAACCTGGCCCGGTTGGGCGCGCGGCGCATCGCCTACGTGGCCCACAACCCCGCGGTCCTGGCCCGGGACCTGGAACAACTCCGGGCCGCCAACTATCGCTTCGTCGAGGCCGTGGCCATCGACACCGCGCCGCAGACCTACTACTTCACCACCGTGGCCCTGTTCGC
>CAZDCN010000217.1:0-4945 GCA_964503945.1 uncultured Caldilineales bacterium | reverse complement strand
GGATGAGGCCACAGCCAGTATCGATCCCTTCACTGAATGGCAGATCCAACAAGCTCTGAACCTGATCCTGGCCCGCTCCACCAGCATCCTCATCGCCCACCGACTTTCCACCGTCAAAGCTGCCGATCGCATTTTAGTCATCGATCATGGTACAATCATTGAGGAGGGGGACCACAACACGCTCATGGCTTTGGGCGGGCACTACGCGACCCTGTATAACACCTATTTCCGGCATCAAAGTTTGGAATACGTCGAACAGGCCCGAGAATTGGCCGGCTAAACAGGTGACGTCCCCGTCTTTCCCGAGGCGCTTCCATGAAAAAACTGTTCGTTTTCCTCCTCACCGTCATCCTCCTGGCCTCCAGTCTGTGGCTGATGCTGAACCGCAGCCCAGCCCGTGCAGATGCCGAGCCCCAGCGCCTGCGCATCGGCGTCGTCCAGGACGGCGTCGTGCGCATCACGCCCGACGATCTGCAAACCGCGGGCGTGGACCCCGCGACCATCGATCCCCGCACCTTCGCCATGACCAGCCGGGGCCAGCCTGTGGCCATTCGAGTATCGGGCGAGGAAGATGGCCGGTTCGACGCGGGGGATTTCATTGAATTCTTTGGCCAGAAGTTCCACGGCAGCCTGCAGGATGAGAAATACACCGACGAAAACGTCTACTGGCTGACCATCGGCGGGCAGCCCGGCCCGCGCATCCCCGATGTCAACGCCACCCCGCGCTTCGATCTAACGCCGCCCAGGGACTTCGCCACGGTGGTGCGGGCTGAGGAAAACAACTATTGGTACACCCAGCATACCCTCACACCGCCCACCCACGAAAGCTGGTATTGGGATCAACTGCGGCCATACAGCGCCAAACCGGAGATCACCCGCACCTTCAGCGCGGCCGTGCCCTATCCCATCGCCGATCAACCTTTCACCCTGACGGTGGAGGAAAACGCCCGGAGCAACGTTTCTCACCGCACCACCATCGCATTCAACAGCCAGCCTCTGATAGATGAAGTCTGGTCGGGCAAACGACGGCAACTCTTCATGACAACCGTGCCTGCGGGTCTGGCAGTCAGCGGCCTCAACACCGTCACCATCGGCGCTTTGCTACAGCCAGACGTCGCCAGCGATTGGGTTTACGTCGACTATTGGGAGCTGGCCTACCGTCGGGAATTCACCGCCTGGGAAGGGCAGATCGACTTTCGGACGGAATCGGACGGTCCGCATGAGTACCAGATCGATGGCTGGGAAACGCCCCAGGTCGTCATCCTCGATATCAGCGACCCTTTTGCCCCCCGCCGCCTGACAGGCCCTGCCACCATGGCTGACGACACATGGTCCTTGCGCTTTCGGGTGGACGACACCGCGGGCGACCATTTCTGGCTACAAGCGGAAAGCGCCATCGTCGGACCTGCCTCCATCACCTTGCGCTCCTCCCTGACCGACCTGCGTCAGCCCGCGTCGGGCTCCGACGTGATCATCGTCACCGGGCCCGAACTGACCGATGCGGCCCAGCGTCTGGCTATCTGGCACGAGCAGCGAGGATACGCGTCCCGCGTCGTCCTTTTCCAGGACCTGGTGGATGAATTCAACGAGGGCATCTACCATCCCCGGGCCGTCACCAACTTTCTGAACTGGACTCAAAGCAACTGGCCCGACCCCAAACCTCGTTACCTGGTCCTTTTCGGCGACGGCAATTGGAATTTCAAGGGCTACAACCCTGCTCGATACCCCATCGAACCTATCATCATCCCTCCCTACCTGGCCTGGGAGGACCCCTGGCAGGGCGAAGTGCCTGACGATAATCGTTATGTCGATTTGGACGGCGACGGGAATCCCGAAATGGCCGTTGGACGCATTCCCGTCAACAATCTGGCCGAAGCCAACGCTGTAGTTGACAAATTGACAAATTACGAGGAGCATAAACGCACCGAGTTCTGGCAGCGCCGGGCAGTCTTCATTGCCGATGACGACCCAACTGCTGGCGACTTCGCGGGAGAAAGCGACAAAATCATCGCCGACTTTCTGCCTCGCGACCTGATTCCCCAGCGCATTTACCTGCGACACACCCACCCCGACACGGACGCGGTGCGCCAGGCTATCGCCGATGCCATCAACCAGGGCGCTTTCATGGTCCAATATGCTGGCCACGGCTCGCCCGACACCTGGATGAAGGGCGTGGGCTGGAGCATCGACGACATCCAATTCTTGAACAACGCCGGGCAATACCCCTTCGTCAGCACCTACAACTGCCTCGACGGTTATTTCGCCTATCCAGGCCGCCCCAGCATTGCCGAGAGCATGCTGCGCCAACCCAACGCCGGCTCCATCGCTGCTATTTCCCCGACGGGTCTGGGCACCACCGACATCCAATCCGTCTTCCGTCAGATGCTCATGCAAACCCTGTTCGAAGATGATATCCGCACTTTGGGAGACGCCCTACTCACTACCAAACAGCGATTCTATAACCGATTCGGCAAACATTATCTGATTGAAACCATGACTCTGTTCGGCGACCCCACGCTGCAATTGCCCAAAGGTTTCTATACCAACGATGTCTACTTCCCACTGCAACTCAATCCCAATCCGACGCTGCTGAACTCGCCTGAAACGCCCCAACTGCCGAAACGCAGCCCCCTCCGTCAGGAACCCCTCACGCCGCCCCTATAAACCATGACCAAACGCATCCTTTTTTTCCTCATCATCGCCCTGCTGCTTTTGCCCTTCAGCGCCCGCGCCGCGGTCACGCTCAAATACTTCCGCGTCGCCTCGGTCGCTCCGTCCGGCGTAAAGCTGGAATGGGAAACCGCCACCGAACTGGACCATGCCATGTTCGCGCTTAGCCGGGCCGATTCCGAAAACGGAGACTATCAGACCCTGGAAACCTTTCCAGCCGAAGGGGATGCGGTCTCGGGAGCCTATTACAGCTTTACGGACACGTCGGTGACGCCGGGCAACACCTACTGGTACAAGCTGGAAGACCTGGACATCAACGGGAATCTCAACGAAGCTACCGCTCCCATTTCAGTCTACGTCCCGACCGAGGGCGAACCCACGCCTACGCCCACTTCCACCCCCGCGCCCACATTCACGCCCACTCCCACGCCCACGTTAGGCCCGGGAGAAACCCCTACCAACACACCTGAACCCACACCCACGCCCACCCCCACAAACACGCCTACCACCAGCAGCCCCCTGCCAACGCCCACGCCCTTCCCCACCGACACGCCCACGCCTTCGATCACCAACACCCCCACCTTCACCCCAGCGCCCACGTTCACGCCCACCTGGACGCCCCTCCCCACCAACACCCCAAGACCAGACGCAACTCCCACGCCCATCCCCCCGACACCCGTGCCGCCCACGCCCGCTCCGGAAGCAACGCCCACCCCCACTCCCGCGGTCATTCAGCCCACACCCGCACCTGGCGAGACGACCGCCACCCCGCCGGCGTCAGCCACCCAGCCCCCTTCGGCAACGACTCCGCCCAGTCAACCCACCCCCACGCCCATCCTCTTCCCCACCCCGTCCGACTCACCTCCCACATCGGGCGATGGCGGCAGCGCCGCCCTTTTGCTCATCGTGGGCATCGCTGCGCTGGCAGGCGCAGCCATCCTCGGCTTCCTTGCCTTCCGCATGCTCCGCTAGCGCCCGTTGTGCACTTTTTCCATGAGCCAACAGGCTCAAATTCCCGTTGATCGCCTCTCTATCCTCCCCAACATGACCCGCACACTCACCCTACTCCTCCTCCCCCTACTCGCCGCGATCCTTACCGCGTGCGGTTCCAGCGCGGCCAGCGACGGCCCCCCGCCCGATCTGGTCATTCGAGTCAGCGAAACGGGTCTGTATGGGCTCAGCGCGGGAGACCTGAAAGATTTCGGTTGGGATCTCAACCAGCTTCAAGATGAACGCGTCACGTTGCGTCAGGGTGACCAGGAGATTCCTTTTGAGCGGATAGGCAAAGGGAACAAAACCCGCATCATCTTCTTCGCCCAGGTGAACCCCACCCGCTTCGACAACCGGGCAGCCTACATCCTCAGCGTCTCCGACGACGCGGCCCATGCCGAGGCGCTGGAACAGACAACCGCTGAGCTCATCGCGGATGCGCCCCCCACTCCCTTCTTCGCCACCGTGCGGGCCGAGGAAAACGCCACCTATCAGGCCCAGGTGCGGGATGGCGATCCCTGGTTGGGGCAGAGGCTCTTCGCTCCGGGCGAGGTCAGCGAAACCATCGACACGCCCGCGCCCGTAGATGGCCGCGGCAGCCTGCGCATCAAGGTGTGGGCCGCAACCGCCGCGCCCGGGGAGATCGATCACCATCTGGTTTTCTTGCTGAATGGCCGGGCATTGGGCGAGGACGCGTGGGATGGCAACGGCCCGCGCGAAATCGAGCTGACGATCCCGCCGGGAACGCTCAACGATGGCGAGAATCTACTTACCATTTCCGCGCCCGGCGACACCGGCGCAGCCGCGGATCTCGTCTATCTCGACTGGATCGAGATCACATACGAACGCATCGCACGGGCGGATGATGACCGCCTGATGTTCCAGACCGACGCGGGGGAGATCGCCATCGCCGGTTTCGAGGGCGAGGATGTCGAGGTGTGGGAGATCAGCGATCCAGGCCGCCCCAGACGGCTTTCTCAGAACTGGACCCCGCAGAAGGGCGCTATCGCCTTCCGCATGTCCGAGTCCGGCCCCCATCGCATTGTCGCCGCATCAAAAAAAGGGTTGCTGACGCCGGATGAGATCGCGCTCGCGCCGACCCCGCTTCGGGTCCCCGATCAAGGTGCGGATTACATCGTCATCGCGCATCCAACCTTGGTGGAGGCTATTCAGCCGCTGGTGGATTACCGCCAGAGACAGGGGCTACGCGCCGCGATAGTCACCACCGACCAAATCTACCAACGGTTTAACCACGGCATGCAATCCCCCGATGCCATCACCGACT
>CAZDCN010000216.1:0-4955 GCA_964503945.1 uncultured Caldilineales bacterium | reverse complement strand
AGCACGCGGATGACGCGGATGCGGCGCGGATGAACGCAGATCAGAGAAAAATCAGAAAAAGGATCCGCGGAAATCCGCGTTGCGGCGCATCTGTATCATCCGCGTGCCCATTTTCATCGCCTAACCCGAACCCATGAGCTTATTCCCGTTCATCTGACTGTCACGATTGTCGCTCATGCCCAAACCTCGAACCAGCTACGTCTGCACCGAATGCGGCCACAAGCAGGCCAAATGGACGGGCCGCTGCCCCAAATGCGGCGCCTGGGACGCCATGAAGGAGGTGGTGGAAGCGCCGGCCGCGGCCGCTTCCGCCCGAACCCGCGCCGCGGGCCCGCGTCCTGAGCCCAAACCCATCACTGCCATCCAAACCGACGACCTGGCCCGCATCCCCCTCCGCATCGGCGAGCTCAGCCGCGTGCTGGGCGGCGGCATCATGCCCGGCGGCGGCGTCCTCATCAGCGGCGACCCCGGCATCGGCAAGAGCACCCTGCTCATGCAGATGGCGGGCGCGGTGGCCGAGAGCGGCCGCACTGTGCTCTACGTCAGCGGCGAGGAGTCGGCCTACCAGGTGAAGCGCCGGGCCCAGCGCCTGCACTGCGTCCATCCCAACCTGCATCTTCTGGCCGACGTGGACCTGCACAACATCCTCCATCACATCCAGGCCATGCAGCCGGGCCTGGTCATCGTCGATTCCATCCAGGCCGTCTATCTGGATGACCTCAGCAGCAGCGCGGGCAGCGTCACCCAGGTGCGGGAATGCGCGGCCCAACTGCTGCGCATGGCCAAGGAGACCAACACGCCCCTGTTTTTGGTGGGGCATGTGACCAAGGAGGGAAACATCGCCGGGCCGCGGGTGCTGGAACACATGGTGGACACGGTGCTCTACCTGGAGGGGGACCGCTTCCACAGCTATCGTCTGTTGCGCTCGGTGAAGAACCGGTTTGGGTCCACCAACGAGGTAGGGGTGTTCGAGATGCGCCAGCAGGGGCTGCGGGAGGTGACCAATCCCAGCGAGATCTTTCTGGCCGAGCGCTTGCCCAACGCCTCGGGCAGCGCCATCGCCGCGCCCCTGGAGGGCGCCCGCCCCCTGCTGGTGGAAGTGCAGGCCCTGGCCTCCACCAGCGCGTTCGCTCAGCCCCGCCGCACCGCCAACGGCGTCGATTTCAATCGCCTGCTCCTCATCGCCGCGGTGCTCTCCAAACGGCTGGGGTTGCGGCTTTCGGACCAGGACATCTTCGTCAACGTGGTGGGCGGGCTGAAGATCACCGAGCCGGGCAGCGATCTGGCCGTGGCCATGGCCATCGTCTCCAGCGTGCGCAACCGGCCCGTGGCCGCGGACATGGTGTTGCTGGGCGAAGTGGGCCTCAGCGGCGAGCTGCGGTCCGTCAGCCAGTTGGAACGGCGGTTGAAGGAAGCCAGCAAGCTGGGGTTCAGGCAGGCGGTCATCCCCCGCACCGCGGGCCAACACGCGGCCGATCTGGCGCTCCCCCCCAACATGACCATCATCCCGGCCCGGTCTCTGCACCAGGCCATCGAGGCGGCGTTGGTGTAGCCCTATGTCGGAGGTCAGAGGTCGGAGGTCAGAGGTCGGAGGTCGGAGGTCAGAGGTCGGAGGTCGGAGGTCCGAGGTCGGAGGTCGGAAGTCGGGCGGGCGCATTCCCCCGCCCGTGATTATCCTGGGCGTGCCTGTGCATCCCGTCACCTTCGAGGATTTCCTCGACGCGGTGGCCGCGTTCATCGCCCAGGGCCAGCCCCGGCAGATATGCACGGCCAATCCCGAATTCGTGATGACCGCGCAGCGTCGGCCCGACTTCATGCGCGTGCTCAACCAGGCGGACCTCGTCCTGCCCGACGGCGTGGGCCTGTTGTGGGCGGCCAGGCGTCAGGGCGTGGATCTGCCCGAGCGGGTGACGGGCTCCGACGGCATCTATCGGCTGGCGGAGCGGGCCGCGCGGGAGGGCTGGCGCATGTTTCTGCTGGGGGCCATGCCCGGCGTGGCCCAAAAGACCGCGGCCATCCTCAGCCAGCGTTATCCGGGCCTGGTCGTGGCCGGAACCTATCCCGGCAGCCCCCGGGATGAGGATTACCCCGAGATCGCCCGCCGCATTCGGGCCGCTCGCCCCCACATCCTGCTGGTGGCCTATGGCGCGCCCAACCAGGATTTGTGGATCGCTCGACATAAGGAGGAGCTGGGCGTCCCGGTGAGCATGGGCGTGGGCGGCGCGTTCGATTTTGTGGCGGGGGTGCAGAAACGGGCGCCGCGCCTGTTCATCCGCCTCAACCTGGAATGGCTGTGGCGGCTCATCACCCAGCCCTGGCGCTGGAAGCGCCAGCTCGACCTGCCGCGATTTGTATGGAAGGTGATGCACGATGCCTGAGACTGCCTCCCTGGTCGCCCGCCTGGCCCGCTTGAGGGTGCTGATCGTGGGTGATCTCATCCTCGACGAATATCTCATCGGCCGGGTGAGTCGTCTCAGCCGGGAAGCGCCCGTGCCCGTGCTGGAACAAACGCGCGCGGCCTATGTGCCCGGCGGCGCGGCCAATCCCGCGGCCAATGTGCAAAGCCTGGGCAGCCAGGCCATGGTGGCGGGCGCGCTGGGCGCGGATGAGGCGGGCCGCCGCTTGCGGGATTTACTGGTCCAACGCGGGATCGATCTCGCGGGCGTCATCACCGACCCCGACCGCCCCACCACCCAGAAGACCCGCATCGTGGCCGAGGGGGCGTACGTCTTCGCCCATCACCTGGCCCGGGTGGATCGCCTGAGCCGGGCGCCCTTGACAGGCCATCGGGAGCGACAGCTGTGCGAGCGCATCGAGGCCATCACCCCCCAGGTCCACGCGGTGTTGGTCTCCGATTACCGATTGGGCGTCGTCACCCCGGCGGTGGTGGACGCGGTGCGAGAGTCCGCGCGGCGACAGGGCATTCTGACGACGGTGGACACCCAGGGCCATCTCGCCGCGTTTCGGGGGTTTGATCTCGTCCGATGCAATGCGCAGGAGGCCGCGACATTTCTCGGCCGGGCTTTGGAGGATGACGGGGATTTCGAGCAAGCGCTTCGGGAGTTGGCCGCGGACCTAGACGCCCGGTTCATCATCATTTCCCGGGGCGGCGAGGGGCTTTCGGGCCTGGCCCAGGGGGGCGAGGTCTTCCACCTTCCGGCCAGCAACCGCACTCAGGTGTTCGATGTGACGGGCGCGGGGGATGTGCTCATCGCCGTGACGACCCTGGCCCTGGCCGCGGGCCTGGGTTTCCAAACCGCGGCGGAGCTGGGCAATCGGGCCGCGGGCGTGGCCGTCACGCAGTTGGGAAACGTGGCCGTCAGGCCCGAGGATATGCGTTAACCCCTCACATTGACGCTGCACGCTGCAAGGTCAAACGATAGCCCATTGCCCGTAGAATCGCGTTGATATTGTCCAACCGGGGATTGCCTTTCGGAGAAAGCGCTTTCTGCAATCCCTGCCGCGTCATGCCGACCTCCGCCGCGAGATTGGAAATTCCCTGGACGCGGGCGACGATTCGCAATGCCGAAAGAAGCGCGGCGGAGTCACCATCCTGAGCATACTCATCGAATGCCTCGGTGAGAAAATCATCGATTTCTTCAGGATGGTTTCTTAAGTATTCGACCGTTACATCGGTGAGAGAACGATACTCAGTCATAATGGCTTTGATACTCCTGCCAGTACATTCGGGCGCGTTGGATATCTCGATGTTGGTTTTTCTTGTCACCGCCACAAAGAAGAACAATCGTGTCATCCTTCTCGCCAAAGTAAACGCGGTATCCTGAGCCGAAAAAGAAGCGCAATTCATAAACGCCTTCGCCGACAGATTTTGTATCGCCATAATGTCCCTGCTCAAGCCGTAAGAGTCGACGGAGGATGCGTCGGCGTGTGGCAGGATCCTTCAGCTTGTTGAGCCATTCGGTAAAAGGCTCGCGACCATTCGGCTCACGATAGACGATGATGGTCTTGGGCGGCATAGACATAAGTATATCATGCGCCAATTATAGTTTGCAATAAGCCGATGCCCTATCCGCCGCCTCCCGGAAGTGTTTTGACGCGCATGAGAAACATGATCACCGCCCAGTTCGTTGCGTCAACGTGGCCGTCAGGCCCGAAGAGATGATATAATCCAGGCGTATGGAAGCCGGCAACGATGAAGTGCTCTTCTCACTCCTTCTGATCACGACCCTCGCCGCGATGGCGCCTTTGCTGGCGAGGCGGTTGCAGCGGTTCCGCATTCCCATCGTGGTGGGGGAGATCATCGTGGGCATCATCATCGGAAAGAGCGGGTTTCATTGGGTGGCGACCGATAGCGAGATCATCCAGTTTCTGGCCTGGTTCGGGTTCATCTTCCTCATGTTTCTTTCGGGCCTGGAGCTGGACTTCGGCGCGCTGATGCCTTCGGGGGACGGAGAAACGCCTTTTTGGAAGCGTCCCCTGGTCATGGCGGTGATCAGCTTTGGCATCACCCTGGCCCTGGGCATGTTCATCGGCTTCGAGTTGAAGGTGCAGGGAGTGACGGAAGCGGCCATCCTCATGGGCCTGGTGCTGGGCACAACCTCCCTGGGCGTGGTCATGCCCATCCTCAAAGAGAAACGCATGGTCACGTCCTCTTACGGCCAAACCATCCTGGTGGCCGCGCTCCTGGCCGACTTCCTCACCTTGTTCCTTCTGAGCATCGACGTGGCGTTTCTGGTTAAGGGGTTGACCCTGGACCTGCTGTTGATTTTGGTGCTGCTGGTTGTGGTGGCGGTGTTCCTGCGGGTGGGGCGTTCGTTGCTGGAAAATCCCAAACTGAACCAGGTGCTGCAAGAGGTGGCGGAGACCACGGCGCAGATTCGCGTGCGGGGCAGCTTTGCGCTCATGGTGGCGCTGGCCGCGCTGGCCAGCGTGTTGGGCGTGGAAGTGATTCTGGGCGCGTTCCTGGCCGGGGCCGCGGTCAGCATCCTGTCCGA
>CAZDCN010000215.1:0-4965 GCA_964503945.1 uncultured Caldilineales bacterium | reverse complement strand
TGGTCGTCGCCCTGGCCTTCCCCAATGCCTACTACGTCGGCATGAGCTCCCTGGCCTTGCAGGTGCTCTACCGCGGTTTCAACGCGTTCCCTGACGTCGTGTGCGAGCGCGTCTTTTGGGATAAGGGCGGCTACGAGGCCCGGCGCCCTCTGCTCACGCTGGAATCGGGCCGTCGCGTGGGGGAGGTGGATGTATGGGCGTTCACCATCTCCTATGAGATGGATTTCTTCAATGTGGTGGAGATGCTGCGGCAGGCGGGCGTGCCGCCTCTGGCCCGCGATCGGGGCGAAGGCTGGCCCCTGCTTATCGCCGGCGGGCCGGGCGTCACCATGAATCCCGAGCCCATGGCGCCCATTTTCGACGCCATCGTCATCGGCGAGGGCGAGGAGATCCTGGCGGATCTGGTGGACCTCTTCCACCGGGCCATGGACGCGCCTCGGGCCGAGCTTCTGGCGGAGCTTGACCGCATGTCTGGCGTGTACGTCCCCGCTCTGGTTCCGCCCATTGTCGAACAGGGCGAACATCCCCGCAAAATCGAGCGGCTGTGGGTGCGCGATCAGAGCCAATTCCCCCCCATCAGCAGCCTCTACACGCCCGAAACCGAGTTCCGCGGCATGCACCTCATGGAGATCGCCCGGGGCTGCGGCCGCGGCTGTCGCTTCTGCCTGGCGGGCTACGTCTATCGTCCGCCCCGCGAGCTGCCCCTGGAGCTGCTGCTGGACTGGGCTCGGCAGGGATTGAAACACACCGACCGCATCGGCCTCATCTCCGCCGCGGTCTCCGACCATTCCCAGATCGACGAGCTGGCCCCGGCCCTGGTGGAGATGGGCGCGAAGATCAGCGCTTCCTCCATGCGCGTAGATCCCATCTCCCGCCCCCTGGTGGAGGCCCTGCGGGCCTCGGGCGCGCAGACCCTCACCATCGCTCCCGAGGCGGGCTCCGCACGGCTGCGCGACGTCATCGCCAAAACCCAGACCGAGGAGCAGTTGTTGGAGGCGGTGGAACTGGCCGCTGAGCTCGATTTTCCCCAGATCAAATTCTACTTCATGATCGGGCATCCCACCGAGGAGCAGGAGGACATCGACGCGCTCATCGAGTTCGTGCTCAAGGCCAGGGGCATCTTCAAACGCCGCATTGCCATGAACGCCACCCCCTTTGTGCCCAAGGCCCACACGCCCTTCCAGTGGATGGCCATGACCGACGCCAAAACCCTGAAAAAGCGCCAAAATTTCATCATGCGCAAGTTGGGAAAGCATCGCATCGCTGTGCGGGCCGATTCGCCCGCGTGGGCCGAGGTGCAGGCCGCGCTGGCCCGGGGCGACCGTCGTCTCGCGGATGTCATCCTCGACATCCCCCGCCTGAGCGTGCGCGATTTCTGGGCGACCATGGCCCGTCACGGCCTGGAGCGGGACGCGTATCTCGGGCAATTGCCGCTGGATCGGCCCATGCCCTGGGAGATCGTGGAAAGCGGCGTGAAGCCTGTGTTCTTCCGGTATGAATGGCGGCTGGCCCAGCAGGCCCGACTGGGACCCCACTGCCCGCCCGACAGCGCCGAATGTCTCACGTGTGGGGTCTGCGATCCCGCCTGGGCCTATCGCTTCCAGCCAGAAAAACTTCTCAAAATCACGGCCAAAGCCTCATATCGGCCACAGAATTCGGTCACGTGAGCGATTTTACTTGGCGGGATGGTGAAACCGTGCTATGATGATCGACGTATAGCGGGGTGAGTTTTCTTATTCACCCACACGTGGAGGTTTTTTGTCCTATGACCAACCAAACCCAACAATCCCAATCCAACGCATCCACCTTCACCCGATTGCTGGACCATCTCAAGCTGTCCTGGCAGCTCTTCCGCGATCCTTCTGTCAGTTCCCTGGTGCGTTACGGCATTCCCATCCTGGGACTGATTTACCTGATCTCGCCCGTGGATATCATCCCCGACGTGCTTCTGGGCTTCGGGCAACTGGATGACGCCGCGGTGCTGTTGTTGCTCTCCCAGCTCATGATCATGCTCGCGCCCGATGACATCATCAATAAATATCGCCAGGCGACCCAAGGAGGGGCCGCGCCTTCCTCCAGCCAGCCAGACTCGACCCGTACCGCCAAAAGCGCTCCGGACGATGACGTTATCGACGCGGACTACCGGGTTGTTCTCTGACCGTCGCTCTAACAAACCGGGAGAGGGATAGAGACGGACATGGCGTCCACCTTGCTCCGACCCGCAGAGGCCGCTCAGCGACTAGGCATCCCCGCGTCCACCTTGCGGCGCTGGTCCCGGCGCTTCGCGGCCTTTCTTTCTCCCCAGGCCAACGGCGTGCGCGAGGCCGACGGTTCGCGAGGACATCGCCGCTACACGCCTCAAGACCTGGACATCTTGGCCCGGTGCAAAACCCTCCTCAGCCAGGGCTACACCTTCGAGCAGGTGGCCGAGCAATTGGAGGCGACCGTTGCGCCTGAGGTGATAGTGGTGGAGGGGGAGATCGAGGAGAACGCCCGGGAACAGGAGCCTGTTCGGGAAGAGGTCGGCAGCGACATCGTGCGAGAGGAGGATGCCGCGGATTTGGGCCAGATGATCGCTCAGATGCTGGCCAGCCTCTCGGGCAGCCAGCAGATGCTCATCACCGGACAGCAAACGGAGCGGGAGTTGTTGCGCATCGTGATTCAGGATAATTTGAATCTAAAGGAGGAGAACAAACGTCTACGGGAGCGTATGGTGGAGACAGAGCGCCGCATCTTCGAGATGAAGCGAGAGATGGAGCATTATCGGGAGGATGATCGGGAGCGCATGCGGCAGATGGAGGCCTACATGTTCCAGTTGCAGCGCCAGTTGGATGATCTGGTGCGTAGTCAACGCCAGCCTGTTTTTTCGGCTGCGGCCATGACCCATCCCCCCGCCCCCGCATCCTTCTCACCTCACACATCCTCTTCCGCCCCGACGCCTGTAACGCAGGGGGCTTCCATCCCGTCCGCCGCGCCATCCCCCACGTCCGCTTCCACAGCTTCGTCGGAGGACAGGACGGACGTGACGCCCTACGCGTCGTCAACGGAACAGCCCGCGCGGCCCAAGAAGCGCTCCTTTTGGGATTGGCTTTTCGGGCGTTGATGACAAAATCTTCATCGCGGGGAGGGGTTGCGGGGTTGCGGGATTTGCCTTTTGGGAGAGATGTTGCTATTTTCGGGCGTGCTGTTTTGAATAAATAGCACGCGGATGACGCGGATAAGACGCGGATAAACGCAGATCAAAGAAAAATCAGAAAAATGATCCGCGGAAATCCGCGTTGCGAAGCATCCGCGTCATCAGCGTTCCCATTTTCATCGGTATCGGCGGACAACCGTCCGTGGCGCCTGCTTTGAAAATAAATCTTTGCCTCACGCCAAGACGCAAAAGGCGCAAAGGAGGTGAAGAAACAACAAAGAGCAGGTTTGCAGGTGGCGGGTGGCAGGTGGCAAGTCAACTTGTGCAGCTTCACCTGCGACTTGCAACCTGCTACTTGCGACCATATTTTCATCCTTATTGGCGGGCTGCCGCCCGTGGCGCCTGTTCTGAAAATAAAAAGAACACGGATGAACGCGGAAAAACACGGATAATTCATTAAAAAATCTGTGTCCGAAGACCGTGTAAATCCGCGTCCACCTTATGGACGCACCGGCTTTATGACGGTTCGCGTTTTCGTCATTCCCAAACCGAAAAGGACAACTCCATGCGAAAATATCTCATTGCCATTCCCATCCTCCTCGCACTTTCCCTCTCCCTCGCCCTGCTTCCTGCCACCCAAGCCGCGCCGCAGGCCCGACCCGCATCCTCCCCCGACGCGCCCACGGCCCTGGGCGGCGGCTCCTGGGACCGCATCTGGCGCAGCTCAGGCGCGATTTTCGATTTCGATTGCGCCGCGGATGCAACATGCGTCGCCGTGGGCGAGGCCGGGCTCATCCTCATCACCAGGGATGGCGGCGTCACCTGGCGTCAGGACATTCTGGAGGGCGAACCCGAGCTGCACGGCGTCAGCGTCAACGGGGACGGGCTCATCCTGGTCGTGGGCGCGCAAGGCGTCCTCTACCGTTCCATCAACAGCGGAGCCGTCTGGCAGGCTGTCAGCGCGCCCGTCGCCGCGAACCTGCACGATGTATGGGTGTTGGATGATGGCCGGGCCTGGGCCGTGGGGGATGGCGGCGTCATCTTGCATAGCCAGGACGAAGGTCTGACATGGACGGTTCAGAACAGCGGAACCGGCAAGCCCCTCTTCGCGGTGCAATTCCTCGACGCCCAAACCGGTTACGCCGCGGGCGAAAAGGGAACGCTGCTGAAGACTGTCGATGGGGGACAGACCTGGACGCCCATTGCGGGTGCGTTTCCTGCCTGGGCTCGCATTCACGCGCTCTTTTTCATCGACGCGGCCAACGGTTACGTGGCGGGCGAAGCAGGCCATCTCTATCGCACGGCGGATGGCGGACAGACCTGGACGAAAATTTCCGTGAGCAAGGGGGCGGGCACTCTCGCCACGGATATTTTCGCCATCCATGTGGGGAATGGCTTCGGCGTGCTAGGCGGGGCTAATGGCGTCATCGCCACCAGCGATGACGGCGTGACTTGGAATGTGCAGGCCGCGGTCAGCCAGGACGTTCGGGACGTGAAAGCGGTGTTCAGCAGTGGTGCGAGCCGGGTATGGACGGCAGGCGCGGTGAAAGACGCCGACGCGGCCGCGTTTTTCATCACCCAAAGCCGCGATGGCGGTTCCTTCGAGCCGGTCGCGGGCGACTTCGGCGTGCATCCCGTATTTCATGAGGCGGCTGCGCCCAGCCGGGATGTAGCCTACGTGGTGGGTTCGGGAGGCGCGATTGGCAAGACCATCGATGGCGGGGAAACCTGGCAGTGGCTGCATTTCCAAAGTAAATTCGAAGCGGAAGACATCATCTCGGGCATTTCCTGCCCGACGGTGGATGATTGTTGGATTGCCGGGCAGGCCT
>CAZDCN010000214.1:0-4979 GCA_964503945.1 uncultured Caldilineales bacterium | reverse complement strand
CAGGGCCGGGAGCTGATTTTCATCGGCGAAGGCAGCGATGCCAGGGGCTTTCACTTCGCAGCGCTCATCCCCACAGGCGCGCTGGACAAGCCGGGCGAGAAGCCTTTGCGCATTTGGGTTGGGGACGTCGCATGGGAGCAACCTGTCAGGGTCCTGGAAGGCCAATATGAAACCCAGCATATTGTGTTGCCTCCCAGCAAAGGCGGCCTTTTGGCGCCTAAAAAATTAAAAAATGAACGTGAACTCCTTGCAGCTATCTGGAAGCGAGTGACCGGTCCGCCCAAGTGGTCTGAACCTTTTCGATTTCCCATTGGAGAAGGGTTCCACCGCACCTCGCCCTATGGCACGCGGCGCAGCTACAACGGCGGGCCGGTGGCTTCCTACCATGCCGGCAGCGATTGGGGCGCGCCCGAAGGCACGCCCATCCTCGCGCCGGCGCCGGGCGTGGTGGTCCTGGCCGAAAATCTCGACGTGCGGGGCGGCGCGGTGGTCATTGATCACGGCGCGGGCGTCTATTCCAACTTCTGGCATATGTCTCGCATCGATGTGCAACCGGGCGATGTGGTGCAACCGGGCGATCAATTGGGGTTGGTGGGGACCACGGGTCTGTCCACGGGCGCGCATCTGCACTGGGAAATCCGCGTGAATGGGCTGGCTGTGGATCCCATGCAATGGACAGAGATCCCGTTGCTCACCAGGTAACGCGACTGACGTTTGCAAAAGAGCTCGGCGGTCTAATGAAACTATTTTCATACGAAGCATTTGGCGGGGTTGATGCGCATGGTTTGACAACGTTCTGCCGTCTTATTCAATGAAACAACTCAAATCCATCCATCGAACCCGAACAAGGAGGCCCCAATGAGCAACCTGTCGTCACCATCTCGCGTGTCGAATTTCATAGCAACGCTGCGACTCCGACCCTTCGCTCATGGGCTCGCGCTTTTGCTACTCCTGGCGTTGATGCTGGGGATTGTGAGCATGGCTTGGGCCTCGCAGCCTGAAGAAAACCTGATGAGTTGGCCCGTGGCCGCGCTGGATGGCGATCAGATCGAAGCGGATATCGCCTATAATCCTCTCGATGACAATTATCTACTGGTGTTCGTCTCACATCAGGGGAATGACTGGAGCATCTATGGCCAGATATTGAGCGGCGAAGGCTATGTCACCCTGCCCCTTACGCCGCTGGCCGGGGGCGGCGGGGAAGAGCGCCATCATCCCGCTGTCACCTTCAACCGGAGCGCCGGGGAATTCCTGGTGGTTTGGGAGGAAACATTTTTGGGGCAGGATTGGGACATTCGCGGCATTCGCGTGACCCCCACGGGCATTCCTGTGGGCGAATCTTTCGCGGTGGCCGCCCGCAACAACCCTGAACGCCAGCCCGATGTGGCCTGGGACAGCGTCAATAACCGTTATCTTGTGGTGTGGAAGCAGACCGTAGACAACATGACCGATGTCTCAGGTCAGTTGCTCAATGAACTGGGGCAACCCATCGGCTCAGATTTCCCGGTGACTTTCAGCGCAGCGGAGGAAAGTCTGCCCCAGCTCGCTTTCGATGCCGGTTCGAAACGCTACATGGTGATCTGGGAGGAGGCGGGCATGGGCGCAGATGTGAATGTGCGAGGTCAGCTTTTAGACAAGCAAGGCAACTGGGTCGGCAGCGTCATGGACATCGCCACCAATGGCTGGGTGCAGAAGCAACCGGTCATCGCCGCGGGCGCGAACCAGTTCCTGGTGGCCTGGAGCGAGCAGCCCAACAGCGACCATCGGGATATCGTGGGCCAGCGATTCAATGTCCATGGCGCGCCCGTGGGCGTCAAGTTAGCCATTTCCACAGGAGCCAACGACTTCCGCTCCTCTCCCGCTGTGGCCTACAATGCCGTCAAAGGGGCATGGTTGGTGACCTGGGACTACATGGTGGATAATGCCGATGATGATGTTTTGGGACGATACATCTTCTCCAACGGCGCTTTGGACCCGAACGAGCTAGTAATCTCCGGCTCCTCATCCAAAGAGATCAGGCCGGCTGTCGCGGCTGGCGGCAACGACAGTTTCCTGACGGTGTGGGAGGACAACCGCCGAGGGGACATGGATCTCTATGCAGCGATGCTGGGAACTTCCGCGATGCCCACGCCAACACCCACACCCCAGCCCTCCCCCGCGCCACCCCCTTCACCCGCGCATCAGGTCTGGCTTCCATTCTTCCTGCAATAGCGTCCAGACGCTTTGGCCCTGACAGTTCCCTATCGGCTGTTTTGCTTAACCCTCTGACCGGGGCCTGTCAGGGCCTCTATTCCGACAGGCGCTCCGCTTCCTCCATATCTCCGATCACAATGAGCTCGTCTCCTTCTGTGAGGATGAAGGTGGCGGGAGGATTGACGATGGTCTCATTCCCCCGGCGCACGGCCAGCACCGTCAGCCCGTATTTTTGCCGCAAATTCGCCTCGGCCAGGGTTTTACCGAAGTGCTTTTTGGGTGCATGAAGCTCCACGATACTCATTTCTGGCGATAGCTCAAGATAATTAATGAATCCAATGCCCGAAAGCCGTCGGCCCAGCCGCACTCCCGCTTCGTGCTCTGGCAGGACGACTTCATCTGCGCCTACCTGCAGCAGGATATCCTTTTGGGTGCGGGTGCGAGCTTTGGCGATGATTTTGGGCACGTTGAGTTTTTTTAGCGACACGGTTGTCAGCAGATTGGCTTCAAAATCGGAGCCGATGCACACAATCGCTGTGTCGAACTGGTCCGCGCCTATTTCGCGCAGCGCTTCGATCTTGGTGCTGTCCAATTGCACCACGTGAGGAATATCCGAGGCGCGCAGTTCAACCAGATCGAAATCGATGTCCACGCCCAGTACATCGTGCCCGGCCTCGACCAGGGTGCGGGCCACGCCCGCGCCGAAGCGCCCCAGACCAATGACCAGGAACTCTCGTTCGTGACGGTTGCGCAACAGATTCAGTGAGGTGCGAAATCGAGGACGTTCTTCTGACATGTGGCATTACCCCATGGCGATCTTTTCGGTGGGATAGCGAATGAAAGTGGGGCGCTCCCTTTGGGCCAGCATCACCACCAGAGTCAAGGGTCCCAACCGCCCCCAGAACATGGTGAATGCGATAAGCAGACGCCCCAGTGAATCAAGTTGGCCAGTCAGCCCCAGGGAATAACCGGTGTTGGAAAAGGCGCTAACCACCTCAAACACCACGTCCAAGAAGCTTCCCTGGGTGCTGGCCAGGAGGAGGAGTGAGATGACGAGAATTAGCAGGATGGAGACCATCATGATGGCGGTGGCCTTGGCGATGGTTTCAAGGGGCAAAGTGCGGCCAAATGCGACCGCGTGGGGATTGCCCCGCACGGTGGAATAGACGGTCACCGTCAGCACGGCGACCGTGCTCAGGGTGACCCCGCCCGCCATGGATGCGGGCGCTCCTCCGATGAACATGGAGATGAGTATGGTGAGAATGCTGGCTTCCCCGAGTTGGTGCAGGGGAATGATAGTGAGTCCGGCAGTGCGGGCCGAGACCACGGCGAACAGGGATTTCCAGATGCGTTCGTGCCAGGGCATATTCACAAAGGTGGTGCCCTCGAAAATGGGGTCCATGAGCACTACCAGCAGGCCAAAAATGTAAAGCGCGGCCGTCAGCACCAGGGTGAGTCGGGTGTGCAGACTGAGCCGGCGGTCCCAATAGTAAGTCACCAAGTCCACGCCCACTAAAATGCCCAGGCCCCCGATGATGATGAGGATCATCATTACCGTTAGGGTGTAACCGTCGCTATCGTAGCCGAACAGGTTCTGGCCCGTGCCTGCGAACAAATCGAAACCCGCGTTGCAGAAGGCGCTGACTGCGTGGAATACGGCCAGATAGAAGGCCTGCAGGTCGGGCATGGCGCTACGCCAGCGCAACCACAGGGCGATAGCGCCGATGAACTGGATGCCGATGCTGAAGGCCATCACCGTCAGCGTGAAAGGCACGATGCGGAAGGTTTCGAAGACGCCCAAGGTGTTGCGCAAAATCTGACGTCCTGCAAAACTGATCTGGCGACCGATGAGCGCGAACAAGATCACCGAAAAGGATATGAAGCCAGCGCCGCCGATCTCCATCAGGGCCAGCACCACCAGTTGCCCAAAAATGGAAAGGTCAAGGGCGGGGGTAATCACCACCAGTCCGGTGACGGTAGTGGCGCTGGTGCTGATGAAAAAGGCTTCCTCCCAGGTGAGAGTGCGCCCGGAAGCCGCGATGGGCAACTTCAATAACAAGGCGCCAAGAACGATAATGGCCGCAAAGCCCACCACCAGGATCATGGCCTGTTGGCGGGCCAGAGGGCTGTGTTGGGCCAGGGTGGATTCGCGCTCAGACATGATGCGGCGGGGTGTGGCTACTGACCGAAGATGGCGATAATGGCGTCGTGGTCCGATTTGCGTTCGGCCGAGGCGTCATCTGGGCTGGGGAGTGGGAAGTCGGCGTTGGTGTGAAGGATGTGGGTCGCCAACCAGAGGTCGTTCAGGGCGGGCGTAATGAGGATGTGGTCCAGCACTTGGCTTTCGCCCTGGTAGATGTAGTTATAACGCTGATCCTCGGGCAGGGGGTCCAACACATGGCTCAGGCCCGCGTCCCGCAGAGTCTGAATGGGTTGGGAATCGAGGAAGGAGTTGAGATCGCCCGCGATGGCAACCATCGCCTCCGGTTCCTCCTTGAGGATGATTTCCTGCAGGATGTGCACGTTCCATTGCGCCTGGGCAGTGCGCCGCGGCTCCGTGATCTCCACGCCCGCGGCCATGGAGGAGAAGTGGTTGTTGATGACATAAAGCGTCCGGGTTTCTCCATTCAGCTTGAAGTTGACTTTGACAAGCAGGGGCGGGCGGCTGGTGAGCCCTTCAGGCGCGTCGTACTGCTTCACATCGACGATCTCGGCGTCCCCGCGGATGAGATAGCCCACATCGATGCCGCGGCCGTCGAATCCCTCGATGAGTACGGGTTGGTACG
>CAZDCN010000213.1:1934-4984 GCA_964503945.1 uncultured Caldilineales bacterium | reverse complement strand
AGCAGAGTCGATGAACTCATGAACGCGTTTTTCTGCCCGTTCATGGATGCACGGCCCGTGCCCGAAGCAGGCCGTTTCGAAATGCAGTTTTTTCAGCTTGGCCAGGCTTTCGATGGCTTGTTGCTGGTCGGGAGTGAAGACGCTGGGCGGTAGAGAAAGTTGATTGTTCGTATTGATGATGGCGTCGCCCGTAATCAAAAGCCCCGCCTCTTTGTGGTGCAATGAAATGTGGCCCGGCGAGTGTCCGGGCGTATGCCAGATGGTAAAACCTTCAGGCGTGACCTCTTTTTCCAGGAGAAATTCCTGCACCTGGTCCACATAGGGTTTGTACACTTTTTCCGCGACGCGTATGGCCACGCGCATGGTTTTTCCCCGCACGCCCTTCAGCTTTTTCGACTTGTGACCCGTCACATAAGCCGCCTCGACCGTGTGGCAGGCCACGGGCGCATCGGTGAGCTCGGTCAGCCCCTTGAGTCCGCCGATGTGGTCCAGATCCGCGTGGGTGAGGATGATGCGCTGGAGATCCGCGGGCTGCACTCCGGCCTCGTTCAATGCATCCAGCAATTTGGAAAAGGTCCAAGGCGAACCTGTGTCGATGAGGGTGGGCCCGCCCTCGCCGATCCACAGAAAAGCGTTGACGTAGCCAAGTTCGATGCGAAGGAGATGAGGATGGACGGTTTCCATGCTTACGAACTCACCCCTTTCACGATCTTGATGCCAGCGCTGGCGCCGATGCGGGTGGCCCCGGCTTCGATCATGGCTTTGGCGTCCTGAGCGGAGCGGATGCCCCCCGACGCTTTCACGCCCATGTCTGTTCCCACAACCCGGCGCATCAGAGCCACATCTTCCACGGTCGCACCCTTGCCCGCAAACCCCGTGCTGGTCTTGACGAAATCCGCGCCCGCGGCCTTGGCGATGACGCACGCCTCCACCTTCTCCTCATCGGTGAGCAAAGCGGTCTCGATGATGACCTTGACCACATGGCCCTGAGCAGCCTCCACCACCCCGGCGATGTCCCGCTCCACCAGGCGAAAATCCTTGCTCTTCAGCGCGCCGATGTTGATGACCATATCGAATTCGGTCGCGCCCTCCTCTCTGGCGCGATGGGTTTCGTAGGCTTTCACATCGGGCAGGGTGGCGCCCAGGGGAAAGCCGATGACGGTGGCCACCACAGGCTTCGCTCCGGCCAGCAGCCGCGCGGCCAGGGGAACCCAGGTGGGGTTGACGCACACCGACGCGAAACCGTATTCCATGGCCTCGGAGCAAAGCTGACGGATCTGATCCTCCGTGGCGTCGGGCTTGAGCAGCGTGTGGTCGATGAAGCCCGCCAGGTCGGTGGGCACATAGCCCACGCCCAGTTTCGCGTTGAGACGGCTGGCTCCGGCTGCGATGAAGGTGCGGGCCGTGTCGGGATGGGAGGAGATGCAATGCCCGTCGCAGATGCGGCCGCACACCGTGCAGACATGCTGTTCGGGCTGTTGTGAAAGCAGGGTCACCACTTCACGGGTGATGAGATCCGTCAGGCGTTCGATATCGAAGGATTGAGCCACGGTTGTGCTCCTTGGTCGGGATGTGAGCGCATGAAAGCGTGAGGCGAGAGATCATTCCCGCAGGAAGCGGCGTTCGATGTCCATGATTTTGGCCACGCGGCGGGCGTGACGTCCGCCGCCCCAGGGCGTCTCCAGCCAGGCCCGGACGATGGCCTTCGCCCGGGCGAGGTCCATCATCCCCGCGCCCAGGGTGAGGACGTTGGCGTGGTTGTGTTCGCGGGCGTTGCGGGCCGTGCGCTCGTCGTAGCACATGCTGGCGCGAATGCCGGGCGCTTTGTTGGCGGCCATGCAGGAGCCGATGCCCGCGCCGTCGATGATGATGGCCGCTTCGGCCTGGCCTTGCTGCACGGCCCGGGCCGCCGCGAAAGCGAAATCGGGGTAATCCACGCTCTCTTTGCTGTCGGTCCCCAGGTCCATCACGCGATAGCCCAGGGATTGCAGCCAGGGGATCAGCTGCTGCTTGAGTTCATAGCCGCCGTGATCCGCGGCAATGGCCACCGTGGAATTCCCTCGCCCGGGCGAGGCCTGAGCTTCCTGGTTCAAGACGTCCAGGAGGATGCGGCGCACCAGCGCCCGGATTTCCTGTTCGTCGCGGGTCACGGATCGATCTCGAGATCGGGATGATGGATGAAGGTGAAGCGCTCGAAGGGATAGTAGATGAGCCAGGCTTTGCCGATGATGAAATGTGCCTGCATCGGTCCCCAGCTGCGCGAATCGCTGGAGCCCGTGCGATTGTCACCCATGACGAAATACTCATCCTCGGCCAGGGTGATGGGCCCGTAATTATCGCGACTATGATTTTGCACGTAAGTTTCAGGCGGGAGCGGCTTGCCGTTGATGAAAACCTGTCCGTTCTGGATGGCGACGGTTTCCCCCGGCAAGCCGATGATGCGCTTCACGAAGTCCCGCTCCGGACCGAAGGGATATTGAAAAACGATGATATCTCCTCGTTCAGGCTGGCCGAAGATGTAACTCAACCGGCTGACGATGAGCCGGTCGCCCTGCATCAGGGTGGGAACCATGCTGCTGCCTTCCACCACGAAGTTTTGAAAGACGAACGCGCGGAAGAAGACGATGAGCAACCCGGCCAGCACCAGGGTTTGCAGCGTTTCCCAAATGACGCTGCCGCTATCTTTCTTCTTGGGATAAATTTGGGGAATCTCACCCGCCGGTCGTTCGATCACCGAGGGCGGTGGGGGAAACTCCTCCATGGCTGGATGAGCGGCAGCCGTGGAGTCGTGGGGATCGAGGTCGGAGATGTCGGACATGGTCGCATTATAGCATTTTATCGGTCCTTTTTCCATAACAACCACAGCGCGCCGCCGGGCAAACTGCAGAAGATCTGCACCGCCTGCACGAACAGGCTCAGGGCCAGCGCCAGCTCGCCCGGCACGCCTACCAGGCCATAGAAAAAGGGATAGGCCGCCTGACTGAGCCCGATGCCGCCGATGGAGATGGGGACAATGAGCACCAAAGCGATCAGGGGCGTGAACAGAAAGA
>CAZDCN010000213.1:0-1924 GCA_964503945.1 uncultured Caldilineales bacterium | reverse complement strand
CAGCTCCTGCTTGGCCACCACCGCCACCATGCCGATGCCGCCGCCCAGGGCCAGAGAGAGCGCGTAATTCAACATGGAGGTGGTGGCGATGCCCGTCAGCCCGATGAGAAAAGCGAAAGCCAGGGTGCGGTACTGAAATCGATAGAGCTCAAACGCGCCCGCCAGTGCATCCCAGATATTTCCCAATCTCTCCAGAACACCGCGGTGCAACAGACGACTCACGGCCCGGCTGATGCGGCGGCTGATAAGGAATGCGGCGATGGTCATCAACGCCAGCAGGGCCATGACCGCCACCGCGGCCAGGGGCCAGAGGTCTCGCCGGCCGGTGAGGAACACCACGGCCAGAGCCGAAACCGCGGCCACGCTCATATAGGCCGAGAGCCCGATGAGCCGATCCAGCACCACCGACGCGGCCGCGCCCGCGTTTCGCTCAGTGTATTTGGCCAGCCCATACCCGCGCATCACATCCCCGCCGATGTTCGCGGGCAGCAAGTTGTTGAAGAAAAATCCCACGAATGTGAAATTGGCCATGGCCAGGAAGGGGACCTGAACGCCTTGCGCCCGCAGCAGCGTCCACCACTTGAACGCGTTAATAGTCATCGCCGTCCAGAAAAGCAACACCCCCGCCAGCACCCACCACAGATTGGCGGAGGATAGCAACGCCCAGACCTGGGCCAGCCGGTCCTGAAAACGCCACAGGACGAAGAGAATGAGGATCAGGCTGACGCCGGCCCGGATGATGGCGCCCTTCCAGCTGTCATTCATATTCAACGTCCAACGTCCAACGTCCAATGTCCAATGCTTGGATGCTGATTACTGAATACGCCCGCCCCCGAAAACGAGAAAAAAGACAAGAACCGCATACCGCATTATCCCTGCGTCTTATGGCTGGCCACCGTCACCGAGGCGACGGGATCGATGATGTCCGCATCCGCGACCATCTTCTTCGCCCTTTCCTTCTCCGAGGCCACATCGGTTTTCTGGCTCCAGGCCATATCCCACACCACATGCCGCTCCTTCTTGATGGCGAAGTCATACCAGCCCAGGAACCGGGCCCAGCCTTCCAGCACGGCCAGCATGCCCAGCACATAGATCAATTGCACCACGCCCCACACCGCGCGGGCCACCTGCTTCGTGGCCACCCACGCCACCTTGCGCTTGCGCAGGCTGCTGACCTTGTAGCCGTATTTCTGCTTCAGGTAGAGATGCCCGGCGTGGTTGCGCCGCCGCTGCCGCACAAAATCGCCGATGGTGGTGGGGCCGGTGTTATAGACCACCGCGTCGGGCGCGTAGCGAACCTCCAGCCCCCGCTTTACCATAATTGCTTCGACAAACGCTTCGTCCATTGCGACATCGGGCGGGATCTGGTCGAACACCTTGCGGAACGCGATCATCTCTCCCAGACGGGGGATATCCAGGCTGAGTTCATGCTCCAGTTGCAGACGCAGGTAGGTGAAGAGGCTGACGAGATGGTCGGGCGTGTTCACCGGCACCTTATGCGCGCCCGTCATCCCCACCCTGGGGTCCTTGAACATGCGGACCAGATGCTCCACCGCGGATTCATGGGGCAGCGTGTCCCCGCTTTCCAACACGCAGATGTCTTCCTGCGCCACCCTGAGGAATTCGTTGATGGCTGCGGTCTTGCCCAAACGCTGCTCCTGCTCGATGAGCTTGATGCGCGGGTCTTTCTCCATGAATTCCCGCACGATGGGCACGGTGTTATCGGTGCACGCGCTGGCCACCACGACGATCTCCGTGATCTCCACTTCGTGGAGATGCTGTTCGATCATCGCGTCCAGCAACTTGCCGATATTCGCTTCTTCATTGTAGGCAGTGATGCAGACACTGCATCGGATTTTCTCTTTTTTGTCCACAGGGGCCTTCGGGTTGATGGGGATATCGGCCATTTCAGCAGACATTGGAG
>CAZDCN010000212.1:0-5017 GCA_964503945.1 uncultured Caldilineales bacterium | reverse complement strand
GAAGCCCTGCGCAGGCTGCTGGATTTTTATGAAGACGCGTATCGCAAGGGATTGATCGATCCCGCGGGCGCGCAGACCAGCAACCCCAAAGACGCCTGGGAGAGCGCGTTGCAGGGGGATGCGCCGCTGGCCGAGACGACGGCCTCTTTATGGCTGGCCCAACAGGGCCAGGCGGCCTTTTTGCGCTTCGGGCCCACGCCCACCCGGGACGGACGAGGGCGTTACCTCATGCATGGCTGGGCCTACGCCATCGTCACCGCGGATGAAACCCGCCAAAACCTGGCCGCCCAACTCCTCACCGACCTGATGGCCACCGAATCCCTGGCCGACTGGAGCTATCGGGCCCATGTCCTGCCCGCCCGCCGCACCTCCCTCATGCAATGGCCCGCGGATGAGTTCCACACATTCGCGTCGGAAGCTCTAGAGCAAGGATTCCTGCAGCCATCATTCTCCCAAGATAAGGAAATGGCCCGCAGTGTGCACCAGGCCGCGCTGGCCGTGCTCACGGGCCGGATGACCGCGAAGGAGGCGTGGGAACAGGCGGTGGCGGGGTGGTAAGGGCGGCTTAGTAACTCACATCCAACCCTTCCACCTTGCGGAAGTAGCGCAGCACGCCCGTCACATTCATGTAGCTGGGCACGACCACCTCATAACGATGGACGCCCTCCTCGCTGACGCCCTCGCGGCGGGCCTGCTCGGCCAGCCAGTTGGGAAGCTCGGCCATCATCTGCTGGGATGTGTCGCCCGCCCGGACCCGCTGACGCAGGTAATCGGTCAGCACATCCAGTTTCTCGAGGACGCCGTCGAAGTGCGCGTCCACATCCTCGTAGGGGCCGTAGTGGGTGGGAATGATGACATCGGGCTTCATGGCCCGCAGCTTTTGAATGCTTTCTTTCCAGAGTTGGAGGTGGAATTCGGGCGGGGGCGTGGGCAGGCGGATGTGGTCATAGCCGGGCAGGCGCACCGCGGCCACGTCGCCAGTAAAGCAAACGCCATCCTCCAGCCAATAGGCCATGTGATGATACGCATGTCCCGGCGTGTCGATGGCTTTCACCGGAATGCCCGCGGCGTCGATGACGTCGCCATCGTGCAAGACGTGGATCTGGTCCGCGGGGACGGACAGAAACTCGCCCCATAGGGGTTCCATCTGGTCGCCATAGATGCGGCCGGCCGACGCCAGGAGCTTGGAGGGATCGACCATGTGGGGCGCGCCGACGTGATGCACATGGACGGTGGCTCCGGTGAGCCGGGCCATGTAGCCCGCCGCGCCGGCATGGTCCAGATGGATGTGGGTGAGGAGGATGTCGGTGATCTCCTCTTTGGCGATGCCCAGACGCATGAGCCCGGTCAGCAGGTGATGTGCGGTGGACCCAGGGCCGGTTTCGATGAGGGCGACGCCCCGGGGGCCGCGCAACACATAGCTGGCGATGATCTCGGGTTCGCCTTGAAATTGCAGGTCGATGATCTCGTACATCAGCGTTCCTCCACGTAGGGTAGGTCGGGCGGGGGGTCGGCGTATACGCCCCGCATGGTCTCGGGCAGGCATTGGGCCAGGCGGCGCATGGCGTAATCGGTGACGACGGCTTCCGCTTCCTTGCGCGTCATGTGGTCGGGAAGATGAAACCGGTAGGGTTTGCCGAAGCGGATGTGGACCCGAGGGCGGCGGAGCTGTTTATACGCGGCAGGGAATTCCTTGGTTCCCCAGACGCCCACCGGCATGAGGATGGGGTTGGCCCGATAGACGAGCAGCCCCAGCCCCTTTTCCGCGGGCCTGAGTTGGGCGTTGGGGGAGCGGGTGCCTTCGGGAGCAATGAGCAACGCGTAGCCCGCATTCAACACGGCCAGGGCCCCCCGCAGGGCGGGGATGTCGGGTTCGCCCCGTTTCACGTAGATGGTGCCGTAAGAACGGGTGGCCCATCCAAAAAAGAAGGTGTGTTCCAGCTCGGCCTTGGCGATGGCCACCACATGGCGACGCCCATAAAGCCGGGCCATGATGACGATGGGGTCCGCGTAATGGATGTGGTTGTAGTAGAGAATCAGGGGGCCCGCGGGGGGGAGCTGTTCCAGGCCCTGGACGTCGACTCGCATTAACAAGCGGTCCAGAAGGGCGATGGCGGTGATCCAAAAACGCGTTTGCCAACGACGAGGCGCCTCAGGAGAGGCGAGCCACCGGTAATCGCGCGAGGGGTTGGCGTGGGACATGATGTTGTGACGAGGTCAGATAGGGTCGGTGAAGCGCTCCCGGGCCAAACGGATGATTTCCTCCGCCACCTCCTGGACGCTCATCCGGTCGGTGTGGATGACTACTGCGTCCTCGGCGATGCGCAGGGGCGCGGTGGCGCGCGTGCTGTCGATGGCGTCCCGCTGACGGACCGCGGCCAAAATCTCCTCGAAGTCGGCGGGCTCGCCCCGGGCCCGCAGCTCTTCACAGCGACGCCGGGCCCGCACTTCGGGAGAAGCGTCCAGATACACCTTCAGCGGGGCTTCGGGGAAGACCACCGTGCCGATGTCCCGCCCCGCCATGACGACGTTCCCCTGGCGGGCGATGCGGCGTTGCTGGTGTTTCAACGCCTCGCGCACGCCGGGATAGGCGCTGACCGCGGAGACGTGGGCGTCCACCGACTCGCTGCGGATGGCCCAGGTGACGTCTTCCCCATCCACCAGCACGGTGTAGGGGCGGCCATCCGCGACGGTGGCGGGGATGAGGTCGATGTGGATGGCGCGGGCGAGTTCGTCGATGCGAGCTTCATCCTCGATGGGAATGCCCCGTTGCAGGGCGGCCAGGGTGACGGCCCGGTAAAGCGCGCCGGTGTCGAACAGGAGAAAGCCCAGTTTTTCGGCGACCCGCTTGCCGACGGTGCTCTTTCCCGAGGCCGCGGGGCCGTCGATGGCAATGACGTGAGGGGTGGCGGTCATTGGGTGAATTCGATGGAATGGTTGAATGGCGTAAAAACGGGTCCGGCGGCAAGCAACCTGCCGCTGGCGACGCGCCCACTTGCTACTTGCCGCCGGTCTTGATGGCGCGGATGGCTTTGCGTTGACGTTTGGTCGCGAGGCGCCACTGGCCCGGTTTCAGGTCGCCGATGGAGATAGCGTCCATGCGGACCCGCGCCAGACGGCGCACGCGCAGGCCCACGGCCCGACACATGCGACGGATCTGGCGGTTGCGGCCTTCGTGGAGGATGAAGACCAGCCAGGTGTGTTTGGGATCGGGCTGAATCCAGAAGCGTTGTTCCGGGGGGATCTTGCCCAGATAGCGCACCCGGGCCCGGGCGAAGCCGTCTTCCAACTGCACGCCTTGGCGCAGCTTGTGCAGGGTGACGTCGGGAACCCGCCCCGCGACCTGCACCCAATACTCCTTCTCATGACGATGGGAGGGATGGGTGAGGCGTTGGGTGAGATCGCCGTCGTCGGTGAGCAACACCAGGCCTTCGCTGAGATAATCGAGCCTGCCCACGGGGTGGAGGGCGCGATAGCGGGCGGGAAGGAGGTCGTAGATGGTGCGGCGTCCTTGCGGGTCCTGGCGGCTGGTGATGTAGCCCGCGGGCTTGTTCAGCAGAAGATAGGTGAAGGTGGACGCGCGCAGGCGCACAGGCTGCCCATCCACGGTCACCTGATCCCGAGCGGGATCGATCTGCACGCCCATTTCCCGCACCACGCGGTCGTTGACGCGCACGCGTCCGGCCGCGATGAGCCTATCGGCCGCGCGGCGGGAGGCGACGCCCGCCTGAGCGAGGAATTTGTTGAGGCGCATGAAAGGAAATCAGGGAAGGGGCGTGAAGGTCAAGGGCAATTCTACCAGCTTTTCCTCGCCATACCACACCTGATACAGGCCCGCGGGCCGTCCCGCGGCGTCGAATTGGAGGATGCGCACGGGGCGGAGTTGCAAGAGCTGCCAGCGTTGCAGGAACAGGGGCGCGGGAGGCGTTTCCAGCAGATATTGAGCGCCATCGGGACCGGTCGCGCGGTTCAAAACATCCCGACGCAATCCCACATCCACCCAAACCCAATGGCGAAAGTAAAAATCCAGCAGGCTTCGGGTCTCGGCATAGCGGTCGGGGCTGTGCATCACCACGGTGAGGGCGTCGCCGCCGGCGCGGCGGGCCGCGGCGATGAGCACTTGCCCGGCCTCGTCCGTGGTGCCGGTCTTGACGCCGTAGGCGCCGGGGTAGGTGGTGAGGAGTTGGTTGGTGTTGGTGAGTTTGAAGCCTTCCAG
This sequence comes from uncultured Caldilineales bacterium, assembly GCA_964503945.1. Classification (GTDB taxonomy): domain Bacteria; phylum Chloroflexota; class Anaerolineae; order J102; family J102; genus M2005. The sequence continues at coordinate 801 of CAZDCN010000212.1, read as the reverse complement.
GGTGATGGCGGGCGTGGCCACGATCTCGGCGATGAGGGGGTTTTCCAGGGCTTTGCGGGCCAGTTGGGCCAGATCGCGGGCGCTGGCCACATGGCCGGGCGCGTCGATGCCGTGGGGATTGACGAAGTGGGTCTCATTCAGGCCCCATGCCTGCGCCCGCGCGTTCATCCTGTCCACGAAGGCCTGCTCGCTGCCCGCGGCCGCGATGGCCAGGGCCAGGGCCGCGTCGTTGCCCGAGGGCAGCAGCGCGCCATAGAGCAGCGTACGCACCTGCACCCGCTGCCCGGCCTGCAGCCCCATGCGCACATACCCCGGCGGGATGGCCACCGCGGCCGCGGGAATGGTGACGGTTTCATCGGGCGAGAGGGTCTCCAGCGCCACCAGCGCGGTCATCAGCTTGGTGACGCTGGCCATGGGCAGCGGCTCCTCCGCGCGCCGCGCCCACAACACGGCCCCGCTGGACCTGTCTTCGAGCACAGCCGCCCTGGATTGGACGGACGGGCCCCGGGCGATGGCCTGGACCTCTTGCATCTGCCCCAGGGTGAGTCGAATGGGACGGATATGGTTGCTGGTCCACACGGGCGGGCCTGCGGCCACGTTCAGCCAGGCCAACAGCGTCACCAGCGCGGCTGTCAGTTTGGGGGAAGGGTGGGGGAAGGAAGGGCGCATAGGCGCGGGATGGCCGTAAGCAGAGGATGCGAGCAGAATGAGAGGCTTTATTGTAACAAAGAAGCTCAAGCGGGCATAATGCCGTATCGCAAATCACCCATGGATAGGGAGACACAAATAGAGGAAACACAA
>CAZDCN010000211.1:0-5021 GCA_964503945.1 uncultured Caldilineales bacterium | reverse complement strand
TGAGCAGGAAATGACTTTGCGCGTCGACACGGATGAGTTCGGATTCCGTCTCATTTTGGATAAAGGGAAAGGTCCGGTGTGGCACGGAGAGAACGGCGTGTTAATCATGGGCCTGCCCGAGGATCCCCGGCAGCGCACGGTTTACTACTCTTATCCCAACATGCCCACCACGGGTGAGATACGCTTTCGCACGCCCTCGGGCGAGATGAAAACTCTACAAGTGACGGGCAAATCATGGCTGGACAGACAATGGGGTCCCTACGACGTCACTAACCCGGCCACGCACTGGGAATGGTTCTCGCTGCGCTTTTTCGATGCTGAAGAAGTGATGCTCTTCGCCTTCCCCCAACATCCCTACTACGATGGCACATATATCGACAAATCGGGGCAAACGCGCCGCGTGCGCAACTACGAATACGTCCATCACGATATGGTGGAGGTGGATGGGTTTAAGTTCACGCAGGGTTGGGATTTGTATCTGCCCGGGATCAAGGAAGAACGCTATGTCATCCGCCCGCTGATGGACGGGCAGGTCAATCTCGCCTATTTCGAACTCCTGGCTGAGATCCTCAACCCTTCCGGGGAGCGCGTCGGCTATTGCTTTGTCGAACTGTTGCCGGGCGTGCGCAACCCAGGGAAACGCATCGGTTTCCACAACCTGCTCAAACGACGATAACAGAACATGATCGACATCCTCACCGCTGCTTTCATCGACCGATTCACGTCTCCGCCCGAGATAGTCGTCCGCGCGCCGGGCCGGGTCAATCTCATCGGCGAGCACACCGACTACAATGACGGTTTCGTGCTGCCCATGGCCATCGACCGAGCCGTGTGGGTTGCGCTGCGCCCGCGACCCGACCGGCAGGTGCATCTCCACTCGCTGGACTTCGCCCAGCACATTGCTTTCTCGCTAGATGCGTTGCACGAGCGGAAAGGCTGGGCGGGCTATGCGCAGGGCGTGGCTTGGGCCTTGCAGGAGGCCGGGCATGCGCTGCGAGGTTGGGAGGGCGTCATGGCTGGTAATGTGCCTATCGGCGCCGGCCTTTCCTCCTCCGCGGCCACGGAACTGGCCTTAGCCCGCGCCTTCGCCGCGGTTTCCAACCTGCCCTGGGACCCCACGGAAATGGCGCTGCTGGCCCAACGGGCCGAAAACCAGTGGGTGGGCGTCAATTGCGGCATCATGGATCAACTGATCTCGGCCGCGGGCGTGGCGGGCCATGCCCTGTTTATCGACACGCGGGACCTCGCCACCCAGACCGTGCCCATGCCCGAGGATGCGCGCATCGTGGCCCTTTACAGCGACGCGCCCCGCTCCCTGGCATCCTCGGCCTACAATCAGCGCCGAGCCGAATGTGAGGAGGCGGTGCAGTTGCTGCAAACTGCCCTGCCTGGCATCACCGCGCTACGGGACGTCTCGCCCCAGCAGCTCGAAGCCCATCGCCGCTTGCTTCCTCTGGTCATTTATCGTCGCGCCCGGCATGTGGTGACAGAAAATGATCGGGTTTTGGATAGCGTATTGGCTATGCGCAACAATGATCTAGACGCCCTGGGCGCACTCATGCTGGCCTCCCACGCCAGCCTGCGGGATGATTACGAGGTCAGCAGTCGGGAGCTAGACCTGTTGGTGGAGCTGGCGGTGAACGCGGGCGCCCTGGGCGCGCGGCTTACCGGCGCAGGATTCGGCGGCTGCGCCATCGCTCTGTGCCGGGCCCAAGACGCGGAACGCATCGCCGACGACGTCTTCGGGGAGTACAACCGGCGCACGGGATTGAAAGGCTACGCATTCGCCACCGCGGCAGCCGATGGCGCAAAAATTTACACAATGTGACAGGCTCTTTCGGCCCATTGGTCATCCCAACTGGCCGCCCATCAAAACGAGCGCCTGCAACGCCCCTGGCGACATCTTTGAAACCCACCTTGTGAACTCCATCATTTCCCGGCCCGCGGGCGATGCTGGTATGATAAACCTGTTCGAAACGACCACACCTCAAACCATCCTCGATCTTCCCCACGCATTCCACTTATCCCCGATGCGCATCGATATCCTCACCATCTTTCCCGAGATGTTCCCCTGCGTCCTCAACGCCTCCATCCTCAAGCGGGCGCAAGAAAAAGGGTTGGTGGAGATTCGCGTTTGGAATCTGCGAGACTGGACCACAGACAAACACAAAACCACCGACGACACGCCCTACGGCGGCGGGGGCGGCATGGTCATGAAGCCCGAGCCCATCTTCGCCGCGGTGGAAGCGGTGCGGGACCATGAAGAAACCCCCGTCATCCTGCTCACGCCCCAGGGACGGCGCTTCACCCAGGCCGTGGCCGAGGAACTGGCCCAACAGGAACGGCTCATCTTCATCTGCGGCCGCTACGAGGGCGTGGATGAGCGGGTGCGGGAGCATCTGGTGACCGACGAGATTTCCATCGGGGATTATGTGCTGTCGGGCGGGGAGCTGGCCGCGATGGTGGTGGTGGACGCGGTGGTGAGGTTGCTGCCGGGCGCGTTGGGCTATGAGCGGGCCGCGGCCGAAGACTCCCACGCTACGGGCCTGCTGGAAGGCCCGCACTACACCCGCCCGCCCGTGTTCCGCGGCTGGGAAGTCCCCGAGGTGCTGCGTTCCGGGCATCACGCCCGGGTGGCCCAATGGCGACGCCGACAAGCCCTGAAACGCACCCTGGAGCGACGGCCCGACCTGCTGGCCACCGCGCCGCTCACCGAGCAGGACAAACAGTGGCTGCGGGAGATGGGCTACGTTGGGCCGTTTGCCGATGAGGGGGATCAGGAGTAGGATCGGGGATTGATGAGCGCCCTCCGTCAACGACGCGCCTGGCTTCTCCTGTTCGCCATCCTCCTGGCCTACGCCACTCAGTGGATGGCTTTTCCCGACAACGTCAACGGCCCTTTCTTTCAACGGCTGTTGGAGAATGCGCCCTGGCTGGAAGAAGAAAGCGCGCGGATGATTTTGGGTGCGGCGGGCTATGCCGCGGCCATGACGCTTTTTGCCATGACCGTCCCCTCCTTGCCCAAATTCGCGCGCTCCGTAGTCGCGCCTGTCCTGAAACCCAGAGGGTGGCGCCGCATCGCGGGGCTGGGCGTCGCCGCGGGGTTGACGGCCTGGAGCATGGTTCGATTCGGATCGAAGGGCGAGGACGCGTGGACCCGATGGTTGTGGCTGGGCGGCATGGCCGCACTGGTCATAACCGCCGGATGGATGGCCTGGATCGAGCGCCATCCAAGGCCCGCCCGTCCCAAACAGGTCAGGCCCTGGGGACCATGGGCGGCGCTGACCGCGATTTTGGCGGGCGCGGCGTGGCTGCGATTTCACCTCCTCGCGGCCATCCCCCAGGACCTGCACGGTGACATGGCCAGCATGGGCCTTCAGGCCCGGAGCATCCTCGACGGCGCGGCGCCGGAGGTCTTCCGCCAGGGCTGGGCCGAAATCCCCATGCTCGGGTTCTACCCCTCGGTCATCGGCCTGAAATTCGTTTCCAACAGCATTCTGGGATTGAACTTCATGCCCGCGGTGGAGGGCGTGCTCACGGTGCTGGGACTCTATCTTCTGGCCTGGCGACTCTTCGATTCCCACCGACTGGCCGCACTGGCCGCGGCCATCCTGGCCGTGAACATCCCCCACATCCACTTCTCCCGCCTGGCGGCCTACATGGATCCCTGGCCCTGGATCATTTTCGCTTTCTTCCTGCTGGCTCACGGTCTGCGCTCCCGTCGGCTTTGGCCCTTTCTCCTGGCCGGGTTGCTGACGGGCATGGGATTGCAGATGTATTACTCGGGCCGGGCGGTTTTACTCATCCTGCCCGCGACCGCGCTCTACCTCATGTTCATCCATCCCCGCACCGCGCGGCGGGAGTGGCGCTTCGGGCTGGCGGCAGGCTTGCTGCTGGGAATGGGCGCTCTCGCAGCGCTGGGCCCCTCCCTTCTCTACTTTCTGCACCACACCGACGCGCTGTTAGAACGCTCTCGATCGGTGTTCCTCTTTCACGAGCCGGTCATGACCCATCTCATGGGCAAATATGGCGTGGCAACGCCCGCCGCCGTGGTCTGGGAACAGATCAAACGCTCGGCGTTGATGTTCAACTACGTCCACGACACCAGCACCCAGTTCGGTTACACGCACCCCATGTTCACGGCCTATCTCTCCCCCTTGGTGCTATTGGGCACGGGCTACGCCCTGGGCCGATGGCGGCATCCGGGCCTGGGCTTTGCGCTCATCTGGCTGATGACCATGCTGATTACGGGCAGCGCACTCACCAACAACGCGCCTTTCTGGCCCCGATTGGTGGGCATCCTCCCCGCGGCCGCGCTCCTGGCCGGCGTCGCCCTGCACGCCGCGCTGAATGGCCTGGGTCTGATCCGCCCAGTCCGCTCCATCTGGGACCCAAGCCCAAACGCCGTGGTCATGCTGGGCCTGGTCATCGTCTTCCTGCTGCTGGGCCAGCGCAACTGGCGCGACTACTTCCTGACGACCAGCAACAACGCCCGCCCCCAGGCCCGCATCGGCCGCTATCTCGACGCCCTGCCCGATTCGGTCAACGCCTGCGGATTCTCCAACCCCTACCGTCTGACCGAGCGGGAGACGGCTTTCCTCGCCTGGCCTCGCTTGTTGCTGGACCTGGAGCCCGGCGTCACCGGGCCATTGCTGGACGCGTGCCCAGGCCCGGAGCGGGTTTGGATTCTGGCGCCAGACGAGCCCTCCCAGCGCATTCGGGTGGAACGGCGCTGGCCGGAAGGACAATTGCGGGAGGTGCGGGATGGTGCAGGGCGGGTCGTTTTTATGAGCTATCTCGTCCACGCCGACGTTGCAGCCTCTCCGGATGACGCTGAGTCGCGGGCCGCCGCAAGCAGCGCCTATCTGCCCGATGGCAGTCTGTTTCATCCTCAGTACATCTATTTAGGCGATGTGAGCAGCCGAGTTGTGCGCTGGCGCGTGGGCCCTGTGGAAGTGCGCGGGGAAAGCGTCACCCTGACCGTGGGTCCCATCATCGGGCATGACGCCGTTTTCGATTAT
>CAZDCN010000210.1:0-5024 GCA_964503945.1 uncultured Caldilineales bacterium | reverse complement strand
CCGCTGGACATCAAAGTCGCCAACCAGAAAAGCGTCATCCCGCAAACGGGCCTGAACAAAGCCGATATCGTCGTGGAAAGCCGGGTGGAATTCAACCAAACCCGCTACACCGCCATCTTCCAGAGCCAGGACGCGCCCCGGGTGGGCTCCATTCGCAGCGCCCGCCTCATCGATCTGGAACTGCCCGACATCTTCGACGCGGTGCTGGCCTTCTCGGGCGCGGTGGAGCCCGTCCGCCAGAAACTCTATCGCACCCCCGACCTGGAAGGCCAAATCCTGGAGGCGGTGCTCAACCCCAAAGCCTTCTACCGCGATCCCAACATCAAGGTGCCCGACAACCTCTTCACGGATACCAACGTCATGTGGGATTACCTCACGAAAAAAGGCTGGAACACGCCCCCCAACCCGCCCGGAGGCTGGGTCTTCGCCCAAGACCCCCCCGAAGGGGGCGCGCCCGCCAGCGCCGTGGACATCCCCTACCCCGCCTTTCCTGTCAAATGGACCTACGACGCGGACAGCGGCAAATGGCAGCGCTTCCTCAAAAACAAGCCCCATGTCGATAAGGAAACGGGCGAGCAACTCACAGCCGACAACATCGTCCTCATCTACGCCCAACACGTCACCACCCTCATCGTGGAGCACGGCAACGAACGCCGTTACTCCAATGGCGTCTGCATCAACTGCTCCATCGAAATCCAGATCTGGGGCAGCGGCCCGCTGAAAGTGCTGCGCGACGGCCAAGTGTATGAAGGAACCTGGACCCGCGCAGGCCGCGGCGAGCCCCTTATCTTCGCATTCAACGACGGCGCGCCCCTGCCCCTGAAGCCCGGCAACAGCTGGTGGCAGGTCGTCCGCCTGGACATGCCCGTCACCATCACGCCCTGAGGCAAGCGGCAGGCGGCCAGAGGCCGCGGCCCGCCGATACCAATGAAAATCTCACGCAAAGACGCCAAAAACGCTAAGATTTTCTTTGTCTCTTTTCCCTTTGCGCCTTAGCGCCTTTGCGTGAAGCATCCATTATCAGAACAGGAGTCAACCCATCCCCATGAGTCAACAAAAAGGCAAAGTCGCCATCCTTCGCACATCGCCCCGCACCGTGTTTGCGGATTACTATCGGCTGATGAACCTGGCCGAATACCAGGATTTCCTGCCCAAAGACGTCGAAACCGCCCTGAAGATCAACATCTCCTGGCACTACTTCTATCCGGGCAGCTCCACCACCCCCTGGCAGCTGGAGGGCGTCATCCGCACCCTGCTGAAAGACGGCTACGACCGGGAGAAAATCCACGCCTCCCACAACCGCACCGTGGTCATCGACGCCCGCCTGGGCGAGCGGGAAAACAAGCAGGTCAACGTGGTGGAAGCCTACGGCCTGCGCAATCTCCACCTCTATGAAGAAGGCGTCGAATGGATCCACATCCGCGACGCGGTGGGCGACCTGGCCGACCGCTTCCTGGTCCTCAACGACGTCTACCCCGACGGCTTCTACATCCCCAAGAGCTTCATCGGCGAAAACATCATCCACCTGCCCACGGTCAAAACCCACGTCTTCACCACGACCACGGGCGCGATGAAAAACGCGTTCGGCGGCCTCCTCAACGAACGCCGCCACTGGACCCACCCCGTCATCCACGAAACCCTGGTGGACCTGCTCATGATCCAGCAGCAGATCCATACGGGCGTGTTTGCGGTGATGGATGGAACCTTCGCCGGGGATGGGCCCGGCCCGCGGGCCATGATCCCCTACGTCAAGAACGTCATCCTGGCCAGCGCCGACCAGGTGGCCATCGACGCGGTCGCAGCCAAGATGATGCTGGGCATCAACCCCCTGGAGATCAAATACATCCGCCTGGCTCACGAAATGGGCCTGGGCTGCGGCGATCCCGACAAAATCGAGATCGTGGGCGATGTGGAGGAGGCCCGCAAAAGCTGGCACTTCACCGGCCCCTTCAAAAAGATGACCTTCGCCTCCCGCATGCAGCATCTCATCTACTGGGGCCCCCTCAAGGGCCCGGTGGAATGGTCGCTGAAAACCGTGCTCGCGCCCTGGGCCTACGCCGCCTCCGTCATCTACCACGACATGTTCTGGTACCCCTTCATCGGCAAAAAGAAGATGAAACTGGCCCTGGAAAGCGAGTGGGGTCGGCTCTTCCGCAACTGGGAAACCCTCACGCCCGACGACCAGGGCTTCCCCGAAGTGGGCCAAGATGGGGCCGAGCTCCATCTCGAAGGCTTCGCCGCCTTCCTGGAATCCTTCCGCATCCTCTGGACTTCGCTGAAAGAAGCGCCCGAGGTCAGCGCCCATCGCCGCCACCAGGCCATCAGCCAGGAGGAATTCGAAGAACGCTATTACATGAAGAAGCATGACGGCGGCAACCAATACACCGCCACCGTCTTCCTCTCCTTCTTCGCGGTCCTGGCCGCCATGGCCCTCATCATCTTTGGCGTCAAAAAGAAACGAGGATGACCCCAGGCGGTTGCGCCCGAACCCTCCCGCCTCAAACATCCAACTGCCCCCATGCCTCCCACCCAAGCCCTCCAATCCGCCATCACCGTCACGGAGCAATTGCTGGCCACAGGGAACCACCTGTTCAAGTTTCTCCTTTCTCTGGCCATCCTGCTCCTGGCATTGCTGATCCGGAAGGCGCTGCATCGGGTCATTCTGCGGCAGGACCTGCCCTCACAGACGCTTTACTTCTGGACCAAAGCCATCAGCTATGGCGTGGCCGTTGTCGCCGCCTTGATGATCGGCGGCGTCTGGCTTTATGGTCTGAACAATGCCGCCACCTTTTTGGGACTGCTGAGCGCGGGGTTGGCCGTGGCCCTGCGCGAGCCTATCGTCAACTTGGCGGGATGGCTCTTCATTCTGGTGCGGCGGCCCCTCTCCCTGGGCGATCGCATCGAGATCGAGGCCATCAAAGGCGATGTCATCGATCTGGGCCCCTTCTTTTTCTCGGTATTGGAAGTGGGCAACTGGGTGGAGGCCGAGCAAAGCACGGGACGCATCATCCACATCCCCAACGTCAAAGTCTTCACCGCCCCCATCGCCAACTACACCCAGCAATTCCCCTACATCTGGGACGAACTCTCCATCCTGGTCACCTTCGAAAGCAACTGGCAAAAAGCCAAAGCCATCCTCGAAGCCATTCTGGAGAAGGAAACCCTTCACTTCACCGGCCCGGAAGAACGGGAGCTGCGGGAAACCGCCACCCACTACTACATCAAACTGGGCAAACTGACTCCCACCGTCTACACCGCCGTGGCCGACAGCGGCGTGCAACTCACCATGCGCTTTCTCACCCCCGTGCGCCAACGCCGCGGCCGGGAGCAGATGATCTGGGAGGAAGTGCTGCAAGCATTCGCCGGCGAGGATGACATCGACCTGGCCTACACCACCCAGCGCGTCTTCTACAACCCCCGCGAGGGGAAGCCCGGCACAGGCGGCCCCAAGCGGCGGGAGCCCGAAACTCCCTCCTCCTGATCCCTTCCCACAGCCCACGCCCATCCCCACGGATCGACCGTGCACCCCCCCGCCGTCCCCTTTAACCAACGCGCTCGCGAAGCCCTGCAGGACGCCAACCTGCAACTGGCGCTGGATCGGGCCATGCACCACTTTGTGGATGGCCGTCTGGCCGCGTTCGCCCGCCTGCCCCACGGCGAAGCCCTGCGCGACCACGCCCGCATCATCCGCGCCAACGCCATCGCCCGGCTGGATGAACACCTGGAGACCTTCGAACGCAACGCCCGCGCCAACGGCAGCATAGTGCACTGGGCCCGCGACGACGCCGAAGCCCGGGCCATCGTGCTCAAGATCGCGCAGGAGAACCGCGTCCAGCGCATCATCAAGAGCAAATCTATGCTCAGCGAAGAGATCGAGCTGAATCGGGCGTTGGAGCGAGCCGGTCTGGATGTGCTGGAAACCGATCTGGGCGAGTACATCGTGCAACTGGCCCACGACCATCCCAGCCACATCATCGCGCCCGTGGTGCACTGGCCCCTGGAGGATGTGCAGGCCCTGTTCCACGAACATCTGGGCACGCCGCCGGACGCCGGCATCGCCGAATTGACCGCGGCCGCGCGCCAGGCCCTGCGCGACGCCTTTCTCCAGGCCGACATGGGCGTCAGCGGCGCGAATTTCTATGTGGCCGAAACGGGCAGCGTGGTCCTGGTCACCAACGAGGGCAATGGCCGCTTCGTCACCACCACGCCCCGCATCCATGTGGCCCTGGTGGGCATCGAACGGGTGGCGCCCACCTTGCAGGAGCTGGGAACCCTGCTGCAACTGCTGGCCCGATCCGCCACGGGCCAGCCCCTCAGCGTCTACACCTCCATCGTCACCGGCCCCCGCCGCTCGTCAGCGGAAGACGGGCCCGAACAGGTGCACATCATCCTCATCGACAACGGACGCACCAACGCGCTGGCGGGCGAACTCGCGGAAAGCCTCTACTGCATCCGCTGCGGGGCCTGCCTCAACGTCTGTCCTGTGTACCGACGCCTGGGCGGCCACGCCTACGGCTCGGTCTATCCCGGTCCCATCGGCATCGTCGTCACCCCCGCGCTGGACGGGCTCTTCCCCTGGCATGAGCTGCCCCAGGCCTCCACCCTGTGCGGGGCCTGCACCGAAGCCTGTCCCGTGCGCATCGACATCCCCCGCATGCTCCTCAAGCTCCGGGCCGATTCGGTGGACGCGGGCCTGGCGCCCGCCTGGCTGCGCGAGGGGCTCAAGGTCTACGCCCAAGCCGCGGCCCGGCCCGCGCTCTTCCAGCTCGGGCGCAAGCTGGCCGCCAACGCCCTGCGCCTGGCCCCCAAGACGCCCGAAGGCTGGATCAAGAAGATGCCCGGGCCGCTGAGCGGCTGGACGGACAGCCGCGCCTTTCCGCCGTTGGCCAAAGAAAACTTCAGCGAACGCTGGCAGAAGCGAAAGAAAGACAAAGATCGATGAATAACGATAAAAGAAAAAAACGCAACCGACTGCTTCGTAAATAGGCCTCTCTCACGTCACCCTGAGGGAGCGTAGCGACCGA
>CAZDCN010000209.1:0-5030 GCA_964503945.1 uncultured Caldilineales bacterium | reverse complement strand
CATTCATGCGAGAAACATCATTCTCCATTCACCAATCATCCCCTATCGACGCCAAGGACTGTCTCATGCCCGAATCCCTCTACCCCACCCAACAACCCGCGCCCGACGTCAGCCTGGAGGCCGTCGAGAGCGGTCGCGTGATCAATCCCAGCCAGCCTGATGCCCGTTTCCTGGTCCTGGTCTTTCAAAGCCAAAAGACCGCCCGGGCCATGTCCCAAATCCAGGACGCGGTGCGGGAACAGTTTCCCCGCGCGGAGGAAGTGCGCATCGCCAGCGTGGTGGATTTACGCGGCGTGCCCCGCATGTTCCGCGGCATGGCCCAATCCGCCCTGAAAAAGGCCTACGCCCACGCGTCCGAACATCTGCCCGACGGATGGAACCCCGCCGACTACATCGTCATCCTGCCCGATTGGACAGGGACATTCTTCACCGCCTTCGGCGTGGAGAACGCGGAAGAGCACGCCGCGACCGTGGTCGTGGGCGAAGATGGCATGGTGTTGGGCGCACGGCAAGGGCCCGACCTCGCGCCTTTTGTGCTCAATTTGTTGCGCCGTCCATAGCCCACGGATAGGAAGAACCACAGATAGAAGACACAAATAGAGGAAACACCAATGAAAGTCAGGTTGGCAGGTGGCAGGTCAACTTACGCAGCGTCACCTGCGACTTGCGACCTGCCACTTGCGACCGCATTTTCATCCTTATCGGCGTGCAAACGCTCATGATACCTGCTTCGTAAATAGACGTTAGCCTCGTCTGCGGAGACCTTCTCAGCGCCAGCGTTGGCCGAGGGCTCAACGACGTCATGCGTAAAACGTAAACGTGAGGCGCTTACGCATTACGCATGACGTATTACAGGCTTGGCCGCCCGCGCCCAAGGCGAAATTCCCCAGACTCCGGACTCCGGACTCCGGACGACCATTATCTTCATCCTTATCGGCGCGCCGTCGCCCGTGGAGCTTGCTTTGATCATTTGCAGATTCGCCGGGAATGACGCAACTTTCCCTCACCCCGATTCGGCCAGCTCCAACGCCCGCTGATAGAGCCGACGCCGGGGCAGGCCCGTGATTTCCGCCAACACCCGCGCGGCGCGGCTCACGCCCATGCCGCCCGCCAGCAGCCCCGCCAGCGCCTCCTCCACCGCGGGAGAAACGTCCTGCTCCCCCACATCCTCGCTGGCTCCGCCCACCAGCGCCACGATCTCCCCTCTGGGCGGCTCGGCAAAGGCCCGCGCGGCCTCCTCCGCCCGCCCCCGCCAGAAGCTCTCGTGCAGCTTGGTCAGCTCTCGGGCGATGACCACGGGCCGGTCAGGGCCCAGGATTTGGGCGATGTCGGCCAGCAGAGCGGGAAGACGCCGCGGGGATTCGTAGAAGATGAGGACGCCCGGCTCGCCCCGCAGGCTGGCCAGCCACTCGGCCCGGGCCTTGGCCTTGCGCGGGGGAAAGCCCAGAAAGAGGAAGCGGTCGGTGGGCAGGCCCGAGGCAATGAGCGCGGCCAACAGCGCGCTGGGCCCGGGGATGGGAATGGGTTGATGCCCGGCCTCGATGGCCGCGCGAATGAGCTGATAGCCGGGGTCGGAGATGGCGGGCGCGCCCGCGTCGCTCACCAGGGCGATGCGCTCTCCCGCGTCTAGCCGGGCCAGCAGCGCGGGGATGCGGGCCGCCTCGTTGTGTTCGTGCAGGCTGATGAGAGGGCGTTGGATGTCGTAATGGGCCAGGAGCTTGCCCGTGCGGCGGGTGTCCTCCGCGGCGATGAGGTCCGCCTCCCGCAACACGCGCAACGCCCGTAGGGTGATGTCTTCCAGGTTGCCGATGGGGGTGAAGACGAGATAGAGGGGCATGGGCGTGTGGGCGTATGGGCGTGGGGGCGTGTCAGCGTGGGGGCGCGTCAGCGTGGGGGCGGAGGAGCTCTCAGCGTTGGGAGATGTCGCCGGACCCAGGGGGCGGCTTGTAAAAGAGTTCGATGCGGGCGCGTCCCTTTTCCAGGATGGCGCGAGGAAAGACGCCGGCCGCGTTCAGCGCGGCGATGTCCCGGTTCATCGTGTCGCTGATCTGCTCCAGATTCGCGCCCACATAGAGCCCGATGGCGGCCCAACTGAAGATGAGCCGGTCCATGGCCACGCGGCTCTGGGGCTGTTGCTCCGCAGGCAAAGAAGCGACCCATTCATTGGAATCGTTGTGCAGAGCGACGATGGCGTCTCGCAAGGCGATGCCCAGGTCCAGGCTCCTGGCTTCCCATTGAGGCGCGATGGACGCGCCGTAGAGGCGTCGGGCGGCGCGATAGCGAATGGCGTACCACTCGATGCGATCGAACAGGACCCGGGTGCGCTCATCGGGCGAGAGATTTTCCCGGCTGAACGCCTCATCATAGAACACCTCCCGGCCCAGGTCCTCATCCACCAACCGATTGTTCAAGAAAGCGGTGACGCCGGCCGCGGCCTGGCCGCCCCGTTGATTCCAATCATCCACATAGGCCTGAGCCGCGTTCTCTCGCTCCGAAATCAGGTTGAGCAGGGATGGCGGATATTCCGGGGCGACGCCGATGACCGAGGTCAGAGTGGCAGTTTGGGGCTGAGGAACGCCCTCGGTCAATACGGGAATGGCGGCCACAGCCCGACCGCGGGCGCTATCCCCAAGCTGAACATACTGCTCCCCGATATCCAGAAAAAGCTGCTTGCGCGCGGGTTTCGCGAGGTAAGGGCTGTATTGCGCCAGGGTCAGAGCTTGTTCCAAGGTCCAACGGGCCCGGTCCTTTTCGCCCAAACCGCGCCACGCGTTGGCCGCGTCCAGCAAGATATCCGCCCGCAGTTGATCGTCGATATCGGGCAGGAGCATGGCCAGGTCGGTGGCGTAGCCCAGAAACACGCGGGCGTCGGCCTCCCGATGGATGGGCGCGTAGCGCTGGGCCAACACATCCAGCCAGCCCAGACGCTGCCCCGAGGGCAGTCTGGGCGTGAGCAGCGCCAGCGCGGCCACGGTGTCTAACTCTTCCCCGGCCATGGCGTATTGATAGAGGGTGGAGGGTTTGGTCCCGGCCAGGGACCACACGGCCAGGCCCGCGGAGATGCGTTCCGGCTGGGGCATCTCCCAGGGGTTGGCCCAGAGCGCGGGCGTCGGGCCGTAAGTGGCTCGGACGTAAACCGCGATGGAGCCAATGCCCAGCGCCAGCAACGCTGCCAGCGCGACGATAATCACCCAAAAGATGGGTGGAGGCCGACGTTTGGGGTCGGGCAGGGGCGCGGCGTCGGGCATGTCAGCCAATCCAGAGGTCAGGGGAGATGAAGGGGTTGTGATGGCGCTCATGGCCCACGGTGGTGAAGGGCCCGTGGCCCGGATAGAGCGCGTAATCGTCGGGCAGGCTCAAAATCTGCTCGTGGATGGCCTGAATCAATTGGGCGTGATTCCCGCCGGGGAGATCGGTGCGGCCCACGCCCTCGCGAAAGACCGCATCCCCCACCCAGGCTCGCCGCCTCGCGTGGTCCACGAAGATGACGGAGCCGGGCGAATGACCGGGAACATGCCGCACTTCCAGCTCCAACCCGCCCAGGCGGAGGATGTCGCCATGGTCGAGATAGCTGTCCACCGCGGGAGGCGGGCCCCATTCCCAGCCCAGCCAAGCTTTCACGGCCTGGGGCGCGTAATCGAGCACGGGCTGGTCGGCCCGATGGAGATGGAACGTGGCGCCGGTGGCTTCCTGGATGTCGGGGACGGCCAGGATGTGGTCGAAGTGGGCGTGGGTGTTGATGATGCGGGTGAGCCGGGCCTTTTCCGCAGCCAGCAAATTCAGGATATCCCCTGCATTCCCGCCGGGGTCGATGAGCCAGGCCTCGCGGCTGACGGGTTCTACGAAAAGGAAGCAATTGGTCTGAAGATGGCCAACAACGAGATGGTGAATGATCATGGTTGACAGAAGTGGGAAGTCAGGAGGCGGAGGAAGGCGGCTGGAATTCTGGCGCGGGACGGCCGGTGAGTTTCAGGGAGCGGGCATGCCGATAGAGGCCGCGATAGGTCTGTGCGGTCTTGTCGATGGAAAAAACCTGCTGCATGGCGTTTTGCTGGATGGCCCGCCAGATGTCGGGATGGCGATAGACTTCAACCGCGCGGGCCAGGGCCGCGTAGAGGGCCATGCCATCGTAGGGTTCAAAGCGAAAACCCACGCCCGTCTCGGGGGGATGGTGATCGATGACGGTGTCTCGCAGGCCGCCGGTGGCGTGCACCACGGGAATCGCGCCATAACGCATGGCCTTGAGTTGATCCAGGCCGCCCGGCTCCCGGTGGGAGGGCATCAGGAAGATGTCGCTGCCCGCGTAGATGCGTCGGGCCAGGGCTTCGTCATAGGTCGGGATGAAGGCAAGCTGGCCGGGATAACGGCGCTGGAGATCGGCCAGATGATGGTGATAGCGCTCTTCGCCCGCGCCCATGATGACGAACTGCAGGGGCAGAAACCGAAGCAACGGCTCCAGCACTGCGGTGAGGATGTCGAAGCCTTTTTGGTCGCTGAGCCGGGCCGTAAGCCCCGCCAGCGCGGCCTCGCCATCGGGCTGCAACCCCACTTCTTCCTGCAACCGGGCTTTGCACTGGCTCCGGGCGGCCAGGCGATCCCCATCGAAATGACAGGGCAGGGCGGGGTCCGCAGCCGGATTCCACGCCTCCGTGTCCAGCCCGACGATCACGCCGAAGAGCCGCTCCTGTCGGTCCCGAAGCAAGGGGTCCAGCCCCTCGCCGAATTCGGGCGTGAGGATCTCCCGGGCGTAGGAGGGACTGACGGTGGTGATGACGTCGGCGAAGATGATGCCCCGGGCCATCATGCTCACCACCTGGTTCAGGCTGGGCGCGATCTCGGGATGCGCGATGAAGCCCATGCTCTCGATGCCCGCGATCTGCAGGATGCGATAGCCGAAGATGCCCTGATAGGCCAGGTTGTGGATGGTGTAGAGGGACGCGGTCTCGGCGAAAAAAGGGTCGTCCGCATAGATGCTGCGCAGCCAGTTGGGCGCCAGGGCCGTGTGCCATTCGTTGGCGTGGATGACGTGG
>CAZDCN010000208.1:0-5035 GCA_964503945.1 uncultured Caldilineales bacterium | reverse complement strand
TCGCAAGTGGCAGGTCGCAAGTCGCAAGTGAGACTGCGTCAGTTGACCTGCCACCTGCCACCTGCAAACCTGCTTTTCTTTGCCTCTTTTTTCCTTTGCGACTCTGCGGCTTGGCGTGAGATTAAGCAGACGCTGCGGGCATGGCCATGGTTGATGGGCGGTCACGCGTCGGTTGCGGCCCGATAGCGGTCGTATGCCGATTTGAGATTGGCCTCGATGACGCCATGCAGCGAGGTGGGGCGACCGGGATGGCGTTGGGCCGCCCGATGAATGCGCTGGGAACAGCGGCTGCAGAGGAAATAGCCGATCAACGCGCCTCGTTTTCGATAGATGTAAGCATTGAGGGAGATCGCTTCCATATCTTCGATGGTGATGGCGTCGATCTCGCGGCCGCAACCGGGGCAGGGCCCGGGATAAAACCAGTGCGTTTGAATGACGTCGCCGAACTGAGCTCGGGCTTTTTCGAACATCATCTCCAGAACGGCGTGTGCATGATGCTCATCCATCCTACTATCCCTGCGCCAATCGTCCGTCCAGGCCCAGTTCCGCGGCGACGCCCTTCATGGCTTCCAGCACCAGGGCGATGTGGTCGTTCAGGTCTTCGCCCAGCTCGGCCACGTTGTGCGCGATCTCATTCCGGTCGATGGCCGCGGTGAAGCTCTTGTCCTTCCATTTTTTCTTCACCGACTTCACCCGCACATCCCGGATATCCTTGCTGGGGCGCACCAGGGCCGTGGCGATGATGAGACCGGTGATCTCGTCGCAGGCCCGCAGCGCCTTGGCCATGAGCGTCTGGGGCTCCACGCCCATGTGTTCGGCATGGGCCGCGACCGCGTGGATGAGCTCCTCGGGCCAGCCCCATTCCTGGAACAGGCGCAATGCGGTGCGGGGGTGGCCGTTGACTTCGTCCGTCATGTCGGGATAGCGCTCGTAGTCCATGTCGTGGACGAGGCCGGTCATGCCCCACAGCTCTTCGTCTTCGCCATACTTGCGGGCGTAGGCGCGCATCGCGGCCTCCACCGAGAGCACATGCTTGCGCAGGCCCTCGTTGGCAATCCATTCCTGGACGAGGGCCCAGGCTTCGTCGCGGGTGGGTATAGGCATGGTTAACTCCGTAGATAGATGGGATTGGCTTACAAGAAAATTCCGAAAACGCAAGTGACTGAGTTGAAAACGGCGTAATGCGTAATCCGTGAAACGTCAGGGCTCACGCATTACGCATCACGTTTTACTTCAAATGCGTTTCACGCCAAATTGGCTTGAGGAAATTTTACGAATGGCACAAATACTTGTCGGATCACATCCCAGGCCAGGGGGTTTCGGGGATGTTTTGGCGGTGGTTGACCATGCGGGCCAGGACGAAGAGCCAGTCGCTCAGGCGGTTGAGATAGCGCAGGATGTGGGGGTTGAGGGCCTCGGCCCGGGCCAGGCTCACGGCCCGGCGTTCGGCCCGGCGGCAGACGGTGCGGGCCACGTGCAGGGTCGCGCCCGCTTCGGAACCTCCCGGCAGGATGAAGCTGGTCAGGCGCGGCAGCACCTCCTCCCATTCATCCATCTCCGCTTCCAACCGCTGGATGGGCGCGTCATCCAGCCGGGTGATGTGGGAGGTGCGGGCGTCCAGGGGCGTGGCCAGGTCGGCCCCCACCACGAACAGCTCGCCCTGCACCCGCATCAAGCGGGATTTCAGGTCGGCGCTGGCGCAATGGACGATGGCCAGGCCCAGCACGGCGTTGAGCTCATCCACCGCGCCGTAGGCTTCGATGCGCAGATCATCTTTGGGGACGCGGCCGCCGCCGAACAGGCCCGTTTCGCCCGCGTCCCCGGTCTTGGTGTAGATTTTCATGGGATGCTCACCGACCTTTCCAATGGGGGCGCCGCTTCTCCACGAAGGCGGCCATGCCTTCTTTCTGATCTTCGGTGGCGAAGAGCAGGTGGAAGGCCCGGCGTTCGAAGGCCAAACCTTCCTGCAGGCTGAGTTCGAAGGCCTTGTTCACCGCCTCTTTGCCCAGGCGCACGGCCACAGGTGCCTGGCGGGCCAGTCTTTTCGCCAGCTTCAGGGCTTCCTCCAGATAGACTTCCACGGGGAAGACGTGGTTCACCAGCCCAAACTGCCGGGCCTCCTCCGCGCTCAAACGGCGGTCCAGCAGCACCATTTCCATGGCCAGGGCCTTGCCCACGGCCCGGGTCAGGCGTTGGGTGCCGCCAAAGCCGGGGATGACGCCCAGATTGATCTCGGGCTGGCCGAACTGGGCGCTCTCGCTGGCGACGATCATGTCGCAGGCCATGGCCAGCTCGAAGCCGCCGCCCAGCGCGTAGCCGCTGACCGCGGCGATGACGGGCTTTTTGATGCGGTTGATGGTCTCCCACTTCTCGATGAGATCGTTGAGCAGCATGTCCGTGGCGCTGGCCGTGGCCATGGCTTTGATGTCCGCGCCCGCGGCAAAGGCCCGTTGGTTGCCCGTGAGCACGATGGCCCCCACCTCGGGGTCTGCGTCGAACGCGGTCAGGGCCTGGCCCAGCTCCTCCATGAGCTCCGGACTAAGCGCGTTCAGGGCTTTGGGCCGGTTGAAGCGCACCAGGCCCACGCCATCCTGTTTTTCGACGATGATGTACTGGTAATCCATGGGAATCCCTCCTGCTTTGAAAATAAACATTGGCGTCACTTGCGAAAAGGCTTTGGCAACCACGTTGGCCGAGACGGCAAGGGGCGTATTACGTATTACGTATTGCGTATTGCGTATTGCGTTAAACTTATGGGCGACACGCATTACGCAGTACGGAATACGCACCCATTTTCATCGGCATCGGCGGGCCGCTACACCGATTATGCCATATTTTTGCCTCCATCCACATGCCAGGCCGCGCCCGTCACATAGCTGGCCGCGTCCGACGCCAGCCACAGGCACAGGCCCGAGACCTCCTCCGGCTGGCCCAGGCGGCCCAGGGGGATTTCCGCCCGCCAGCGGGCCATCTGCTCCGGATTGTGGCGCAGCCGCTCGGTCATGGGGGTGACGATGACGCCCGGGCAGACCGCGTTCACCCGGACGCCGTAGGCGGCAAATTCCCGGGCCGCCTCCTTGGTGAAGCCCACCAGGCCCGCCTTGCTGGCCGCGTAGGCCGAGCGCAGATACAAAGGCTGGGATTTGCCGGCGATGGAGGCGATGTTGATGATGACGCCACGGCCCTGGGCTTTCATGCGGCGGCCCGCCTGCTGGGTGCATAGAAATGCAGCCGTCAGGTTCACGTCCAGCGCGCGTCGCCAGTCCTCCAGGCTGTGGTCCAGGATGGAGCTGACCGGCTCCACGCCCGCGTTGTTCACCAGCACATCAAGGCGTCCGGCCTTCTCATCCACATGCTGGAAGATCCAGGCCACGTCATCGGGGTTGGCCACGTCGCCGGGCGCGGCGAATACATCATACCCCTGCGCGATCAACTCCCCCGCGGCGCGGCTGGCCCGGGCCGAGTCGATGTCGTTGAGAAAGAGGGTCGCGCCGAAACGGGCGAAATCGCGGGCGATGGCGAAGCCGATGCCCCGCCCTGCGCCCGTCACCAGGACGACGGCGTCGGTGAAATCGTAGATGGGTTCGGGCATAAGACGCTATCAAATCATACGAAAAAGAGGGGAAAGAAAAGGACGTCGGTGGATTGAATTTGCCTGCGGGCGATTAAATTTCGATTCAACACCACGGCTTTCCGCGGCCGATATTTTTTGATAAAACGCATCAATCCCGAGGGTAGCGCAGGCTGTGACAATTGCCGATACTTGACTTCAATGGGGATTTTCTCCTGCCCAGCCACACTCAAGATGAAATCCACTTCCGCGCCCTGCTTTGTGCGCCAGAAACGGAGCGTATCTCGTCGTTGGCTGGAGAGCAATTGGTTGAATACCGCATTTTCCACCACCGCGCCCTTGTCTGGACGCAGCTCCAATGGCCGAAAGTCCGCCACCAAACTGTTCCGCAGTCCGGTGTCTAAGAAATAAACCTTGGGCGCTTTTTTGATCTCGGTGGCGGGATTCACGGCGTAAGGGGACAGGAGTTTGATGATGAAGGTTTGCTCCAGCAAGCCAATGAACCGCCGCACTTCCCGATAAGACAATCCCGCATCGGCTTGCAACGAAGAAAGATTCAGGATGTTGCCAATCTGCAACGCCAGCAGCCGAACCAACTTTTTGAATCCCAGGACGTTGCCGACGCGCAGAAAATTGACCACATCCTTCTCCACGTAGGTATCCATCAGCGATTCCAGCCGCTTCGCTCGCAAGGCAGGTCGCGAAAGCGCCACGGCCGGGTACCCTCCAAAAATAACGTAGTCCTCAAATGTTTTCTCCACCTCATCCTGAAAAATCCAGGTCGATTCAGGAGGGCGCGTGTCGGGATGATGCAGGAACGTGGTCCATTCCTCATGCTTTGCTTCCCAAAGCCGGCGGAGTTTGGCATCGCGGGCCGATAAAAATTCAGCGAAGGAAAAAGGATGGAGTTCGAAAAACACGGCGCGGCCCACCAGAAAGCTCGCGATCTCCTGGATCGCCAGCGATGAGGACCCGGTCACGATAAACTTGGCCCGATCAGAAAATCTATCGAAAAGCAGCTTGAGCAGCTTGCCTGCATCCAAGACGTATTGAAATTCATCGAAAAGGAAATAGGTGACGCCTGTATCAGCCAGTTGCAGCGAGACGAAGTCCATAGGAGCCTGGGTAAAATTCTCCAACTGGCTGGAGAACTCAAAGTTTACATAGATGACATGTTCCCCTGCCAGGCGTTCCTGGAGCTTGTTCAGGAGCGTTGTTTTGCCAGTTTGCCGCGCTCCGGTGATGACGATGATTTCCCGTTCATCCAGCCAGGCCAGAATTTCGGGGAAAATCGCGCGTGGAACAAAGGGGGTTGAACTTTTTTTGTCCGGCATGCACAAATAGTATAACTATTTTTTCAATGCGTCAAATCGCGCTTATTTCGAAAAACGATTTGGAGAACGCAGATAACGCTGATGAAGCGCTGATCAACGCAGATGGAAGCAGAAAACAGAAAAATGATCT